>DASSKL010000031.1 GCA_035690485.1 Mycobacteriales bacterium
TGAATCTTCACCGTGCCGTTGTTGCCGGGCGGGTTGTTCGTGTTGTTCCCGCCGCCCCCGTTGTTGCCGTTGTTGTTTCCGGCCACACCTGTGCCGCCTGCACCTGTACCCGTCGCGCCCGAAGGGCAGTTGGGGTTGCTCGACGCCGGCGTGGGGTTGCTACACCCGTTGGGCGTCGTCGGCGGCGCGGCCATGGCCGGGACCGACAGGGCGATGATCGTCACCCCCATCGTCGCCCCAGCGATGCTTGCCCGCGCCAGGGCGGGCCTCCAACTCCTGTGTCGCACGTGACCACCTCCACCTAGAAAGGGACCCCCGCGACAGGGGGCACGCGCCTGCGATGGCAAATCCGGATAAGACTGACTTGGTCGCCGACGAGTGATGTCTCCCCGGCTACAACGAGCCATAACCCTCTGCGTTACCCCCGGTACGCTGTGTAGTCGTCAAGCCGGTCATACCTGCGTGACGGTGAGCAATCTGTGACAGTGCGTCACGGCCCGGCGGAGCGCACCAACGGCCATGCGGTAGAAGTGATCACCCGACCCGCGAGGGAGTCCCGAGAACCATGGCCGCAGCTGCCCGATTCGGCCCGTTGGACGCCTTCGGCCCGCGTTCGTGGGCGCTGCCGGAGGTGACCGGAGTCGGGCGGCTGCCGATGTCGACGTACCCCGAGCGCCCACAGGTGTTGCCGCTCGACGGCGAGTGGGCTTTCGTGCTCCGGGACCGGCCCGAGGCCGTCGCGCACGACGACCTCACGGGTCCGACTGCCGACTGGCCGCGCGTCGAGGTGCCGGGCTGCTGGACCATGCAGGGCTTCGACCGGCCGCAGTACACCAACGTCGTCATGCCGTTCCCCGGCCCGCCGCCGCGGGTGCCCGACGACAACCCGACGGGCGTCTACCGCCGTCGGGTGGCCGTGCCCCGGGAGTGGGAAGGCCGGCGGATCGTCCTGCACGTCGCGGCCGCCGAGTCCGTCCTCTACGTGCACGTGGACGGGGCGCCGGTCGGCATGGGCAAGGACTCCCGGCTGCCGCACGAGTTCGACCTCACGGCGTACGTCGCCGCCGGCAGCACCGTCGAGCTGGCGCTGACCGTGGTGCGGTGGTCGGACGCGACGTACCTGGAGGACCAGGACCACTGGTACCACGCGGGACTGCACCGCAGCGTGTTCCTCTTCGCCACGCCGCCCATCCACATCGCCGACGTGCACGCGGTCTGCGACTTCGAGCCCGCCGACGGCACGGGTGCCCTCACCGTGCGCGTGGCGGTCGGAGCCCCCGGCCGCGGTGAGAGCGGCTGGACCGCGCGCCTCGAGTGCGCCGGCGTGACTGCGGAGGGGAAGGTCCGCTTCGAGCACGACGACGACCTGCTGAACGCCTACGTCTTCACCGGCCGCGGCGCGACCCTGTCGGCCACCGTCCCGGACGTGCGGCCCTGGACGGCCGAGACGCCGGTCCTGCACGACCTCACCGTCACCCTGGTAGACCCGGCCGGCACCAGCGTCGACAGCGTGACGCTCGCCGTCGGCTTCCGCCGGGTCGAGGTGTTCGGCCCCGACCTGCTTGTCAACGGCCGGCGGGTGCTGATCAAGGGTGTCAACCGGCACGACCACGACCCGCGGCGCGGCAAGGCCGTCACCCGCGAGTCGATCGAGCGCGACGTCGTACTCATGAAGCAGCACAACCTCAACGCGATCCGGACCTCGCACTACCCGAACGACGCCTATCTCTACGAGGTGTGCGACCGGCTGGGGATGTACGTCGTCGACGAGGCCGACGTGGAGAGCCACGCCTACCTGCAGACCCTCACCAAGGACCCCCGCTGGGCCGCCGCGATCCACGAGCGCGTCGCCCGGATGGCGCAGCGCGACAAGAACCACCCGTGCGTCATCGCGTGGTCGCTCGGCAACGAGAGCGGCGTCTCACCCGCGCACCATGCGGCAGCCGCCTGGTTGCGCGCCTACGACCCGACCCGGCCGGTGCACTACGAGGGCGGCATCACCGAGGACCGCATCGCGGAGCACCGCTGGGACTGGGACGCGGAGGTGCTCGCCCGGCATCGGCCGGAGACCGACATCGTCGCGCCGATGTACCCGCCGGTTGAAGCGTTGGTCGCGTGGGCGACCGCCTCGCCACCGGACCGGCCGCTGGTCATGTGCGAGTACATCCACGCGATGGGCAACTCCTGCGGCGGCCTCGACGACTACTGGCGGGCGATCCGCACCTACCCGGGCCTGCAGGGAGGCTTCGTGTGGGACTGGGTCGACCAGGCTCTCGTGCAGGCGATGCCCGACGGCAGCGAGCGTCTCGCCTACGGCGGGGACTTCGGCGACGATCCCCACGACGGACCGTTCTGCCTCAACGGGCTGGCGGCCGCCGACCGCACTCCGCACCCCTCGCTGCTGGAGCTCGCCGCAGTCGTGCAGCCGGTGCAGGTCGTGCCGGTCGATCCGGCGCGCGGCGTCCTGCGGGTGCGCAACGAGCACGCGTTCGTCGACCTGGCCTGGCTGACTCCCTGCTGGCTCGTCGAGGTCGACGGCGTGGCGGTCGGCAGCGGCCGGCTCGAGCCGCTCTCCCTGCCGGCCGGGGAGGGGGCGACGGTGCGGGTCCCGATGCCGGCGTACGACGTGGACCCCGGCCAGGCCGCCCACCTGACGCTGAGCTTCGAGACGACCGAGCCGCTGCCCTGGGCGCCGGCCGGTCACGTGGTGGCGCGGGAGCAGGTGGAGCTCGCCCGCGCGCCCGGGCCGGCGCTCGCACCAGGGCGCGTCGGGGCGCCACGGCAGCAGCTCGCCGACCTCGAGCCGACGCTCGCACTCTGGCGGGCGCCGATCGACAACGAGACGTTCACCACCGGTCACGCCGACCGGTGGGAGCGGCTCGGGCTGCGCGACGCGGCCGAACACGTCGACCTGGGCACCGAGACGACCGTCGACGCGGACGGCGCCGTGCGCGTGGTGCACCGGGTCGAGGTGCCACCGGATCTCGACGACATCCCGCGGGTGGGGGTGCGGCTGCGGCTCGGCCCGGGCGTCATGACCGTGGAGTGGCTCGGCCGGGGCCCGCACGAGGGCTACTCGGACCGGTGCTGCTCGACCCGCACGGGCCGATGGACCACCCCGGTCGAGGAGTGGGGAGTGCCCTACGTGCACCCGCAGGCCAACGGCAACCGCACCGGGGTGCGCTGGCTGCGCTTCCTCGACTCCGCGGGTGATCCCTTGCTGGTGATCGACGAGCTCGACGGCCTCGAGGTCACGGTGGCCCGGGTCACCGACGGGGAGCTCGCCGCCGCCGCGCACCTCGAGGACCTACCGGCTCGTGACGACTGCTACGTCTGGATCGACGTGCGGCACCGCGGTGTCGGTTCCGGCGCCGTCGGTCCCGACAGCGCGCCACCGCACCGCGTGGGCCCCGGCCACTACCGCTGGTCCTACCGGCTACGCGGCTGAGCGCGGTCCGGGCCGCGTTCGGGCCGCGCCGCGCCTCGCCGGGGAGGGGATGGTTCGCAATCTCCAACTGTCGTCGGGGAGACTGATGGCAACCCGCCGTGACCGGCGCACCGCCGTACCGGCTTATTCGGCCAGGCACCGGGTACAGCGGGGCCGCGTCGTCCGGCGAGGACGATGATGTTGGCCTGCGCCTACACAGGAGAGCCATGCCCACCCACAATCACGGCGTCGCGGTGATCGGCGCCGGTCCCGCTGGCCTCACCGCCGCCTATCTGCTCACGAAGCGTGGCGTCCCGGTGACGGTCCTCGAGGCGACGGACACCGTCGGCGGGATCAGCCAGACCGTCGAGCGCGACGGCTGGCGTTTCGACATCGGGGGCCACCGGTTCTTCACGAAGGTGCGTGAGGTGGAGGAGCTCTGGCACGAGCTGCTCCGCGACGACGAGTTCCTGCTGCGCCCGCGGCTGAGCCGGATCGCGTCCAACGGCAAGTTCTTCGACTACCCGCTCAAGCCCGTCAACGCGTTGCGCAACCTCGGTTTCATCGAGGCGGTGCGCTGCGTGCTGTCCTACCTCTGGGTGCGCGTACGGCGGCCCGACGACTCCTCCTACGAGGGGTGGGTGGCCTCCCGCTTCGGCTGGCGGCTCTACCGCAAGTTCTTCAAGACCTACACGGAGAAGGTCTGGGGCATCGACGCGAGCGACATGCCGGCCGACTGGGCCGCGCAGCGCATCAAGAACCTCTCGCTCGGCGGCGCCGTCATCAACGCGTTGACCCCCAAGCGCAACCAGAAGGACATCACCTCTCTCATCGAGGAGTTCCAGTACCCCAAGTACGGCCCCGGGATGATGTGGGAGCGCGCGCGGGACCTCGTCGTCGACTCGCCGCTCGGCGAGGTCGTCATGCGCTCGCCGGTCGTCACCATCCACCGCGACCAGCGCGGGGCGACCGGCGTCACGACGCGGGACTGGGGCGGCACGACGTCCTACGCCGACGCCGACCACGTCATCTCCTCCATGCCGCTGCCGGAGCTCGTGCGTGCGCTCGACCCGCCGGCCCCCGACTACGTCCGCACGGCCGCAGCGCAGCTGACCCACCGCGACTTCCTGACGGTCGCGCTGGTGGTGCCGGCCGACGCCGGGTTCCCCGACAACTGGATCTACATCCACACGCCCGGAGTCAAGGTCGGGCGCATCCAGAACTTCGGCTCCTGGTCGCCGTTCATGGTCAAGGACGGCCGCACCTGCCTCGGTCTCGAGTACTTCGTCAACGAGGGCGACGAGCTCTGGCAGATGGCCGACGAGGACCTCGTCCGCATGGCCACGCAGGAGCTCGAGCAGCTGGGTCTCGTGCCCGCCAGCGCGGTCGAGCGCGGCTACGCCGTCCGGATCCCGAAGGCCTATCCGGTCTACGACGCCGACTACCGCGACAACGTCGAGACGATCCGGGCCTGGCTCGACAAGGCGGTGCCCAACGTGCACCCGGTCGGTCGCAACGGAATGCACAAGTACAACAACCAGGACCACTCGATGTACACCGCGATGCTCACCGTCGAGAACATCCTCGGCGCGGAGCACGACATCTGGGCCGTCAACGTGGAGGAGGAGTACCACGAGGAGGCCTCCGGCACCTCGGGCACCGGCCGCGCCGCCCCCATCACGCGCCGGCCGCAGAACGTGGGCGCCGCGTGACGGCGCCGGCTCCCCGCCGCGGCCCGTGCTGGCGCTTCCCGGCGCCCATCGGCCATGATCAGGAATCTGTCCCGGCGGTGGGTCGACAGTGAGAGAAGGAGAACAGATGCGCGTTCTGGTCCTCGGCGCGGACGGGTACCTCGGTTGGCCGACGTCCATGTACTTCGCGGCCCGCGGGCACGAGGTCGTCGCCACCGACAGCTACGCCAAGCGCAAGTGGGAGGCGGAGACCGGCGCGATGCCGCTGCTCGCCGTGCCCACGCTGGAGGAGCGGGTCGGCATCTGGAACGCCGAGGGCAGGGGCACCATCGACGTCGTCATCGGTGACCTGACCGACGCCGACTTCGTTCACGACCTGATCTCGACCACCCAGCCGGACGCGATCGTCCACTACGGGGAGCAGTGCTCCGCGCCGTACTCGATGATGAGCCAGGAGGCCGGCGTCTCGAGCCAGGTCAACAACCTGGTCGGCAACCTCAACGTGCTCTACGCGATGCGCGACCACGCCCCCGGGTCGCACCTGGTCAAGCTCGGCACGATGGGGGAGTACGGCACCCCGAACATCGACATCGAAGAGGGCTACATCGAGATCGCCCACAAGGGCCGGCGCGACGTGCTGCCGTTCCCGAAGCGGCCCGGCTCGGTCTACCACCTGTCGAAGGTGCACGACAGCCACAACATCGAGTTCGCCTGCCGGATCTGGCGACTGCGGGCGACCGACCTGCACCAGGGCGTCGTCTACGGGCTGCGCACCCCGGAGATGGGCGACCGCGAGGAGTTCGCGACGTCGTTCCGTTACGACGAGGTCTTCGGCACCGTGCTCAACCGCTTCCTCGTGCAGGCGGTGGCCGGCCACCCGCTGACCGTCTACGGCGCCGGGGGCCAGACCCGCGGCTACCTCAACATCCTCGACACCCTCGCCTGCGTCGAGCTCAGCGCTCTCAACCCGCCAGAGGCCGGCGACTACCGGGTCTTCAACCAGTTCACCGAGCAGTTCAGCGTGATCGAGCTCGCGCACCGGGTGCAGTCGGCCGCCAAGCGGCTGGGCATCGAGGTCGAGATCTCCCACATCGACAACCCGCGGGTCGAGAGCGAGTCGCACTACTACAACGCCACGCACACCAAGCTGGTCGAGCTCGGGCTCGAGCCGCACCTGCTCAGCGAGGACTTCATCGTCGAGTGCCTGCAGGCGCTGTCCGGCTTGCGCTCGCGGATCAGCGAGGGGCTGTTCCTGCGCGGGGTGACGTGGCAACCGGCGGTACGTGCGGGTCTATGACCGTCGCGACCCGGCCGGAGACCGACGGCGTCGCAGAAACCCCAACTGCGACGCCGCCCCGTCGACGGCACTGGGTCGCCGCCGCGGTTGCCGGCACGGTCGTCGGTGTCGGTCTCACCGCCTGGCTCCTGGCCGGGCAGCTGCGTCAGGTGCCCACGGTCCTGCAGAGCGCCTCGTGGCCGTGGGTGCTCGCGGCCTTCGGGTTCGTCGTCGTCGCCAACGTTGCGCGGGCCCAGCGCATGGTCAGCCTGCTGTCGAGCCGCATGCGGCTGGCCCGCTCCTACGAGGTGACCTGCAACTACAACCTCGCGACCGCGGTGCTCCCCGGTGGTCTCGGTGAGCTCGCGCTGCCGGTCACGCTCAACCGCCGCGACGCCGTGCCGCTACCCGAAGCCACGTCGACGCTCGTGCTCACCCGCCTCCTGGACATCGTCGGGGTCCTGGCCGTCGGGCTGGTCAGCGCTGTGGTCGCGCCGCACGTCGGGGGCTGGCGGCTGCTCGCTGTCGCCGTGACTGCCGTCGGGCTCGCGGCTTCGATCGTGCTCGTCCACCGCACCGCGTGGCTCGCCGCCCGGCTGCGCCCCGCGCACGACCGCGGCGGCCGGCTCCGGCGCCTGCTCGCCATCCGGGTCACCGCCCTCGCCGACGCGATGCGTGCGCAGCACCGCCGCATCGGCCGCGCGGCGATCGCCGGCACCGCCGTGATGTGGCTCGCCACCGCCGGAATGCAGGTGGCACTGGCGCGTTCCTTCGGCGTACCGCTGCCGTGGGCGGCCGGCGGGCTCGCCGCCGTCGTCGTCCTGCTTCTCGCGGCGATCCCGATCCGGTCGGTCGCCGGCATCGGCCTGCAGGAGGCGGGTTGGACCCTGGCGCTGACGGCGTTCGCGCACGACACCCACGACGCCGCGGCGCACGCGCTCGCCATCCACGTGCTCACGCTGGCGCTGCTGCTCGGGCTGTGGGGGACCGGGTGGCTCACCGGACGGCTCTCCCGGGCGATCCTGGCCCCGTGACAGTGCTGGCGGCACCGCCACGACCGCGCGCGCCGGTCAGTGCGGTCCCGGGCTGGGTGATGCCCGTCGCCGTCGTCCTCGTCGCCGCCGTGGCCGCGGGCCATGCGGCAGCCATCGCGCCGCACTACCACGTCGGATCGTTCGACGACGACGGTCACTATCTGGCCGCGGCCCAGGGGTTGGTCCACGGCTTGGGCTACGTCGACACGTCGGCGCCCGGCGCGCCGCTGGAAACACTGATCCCGCCCGGCTACCCGGCACTGCTCGCCCCGCTGCTCTGGCTCTCCGGCGGCGCCCTGTGGCCGCTGCGGGCACTGTCGGCCGTCGCCTTCGTCGCCTGCGTGCCCCTGCTCGACGTGCTGATGGCCCGGCACGGGTTCGGCCGGGGGGTGCGGGTCGCCGCCCTGCTGGTCTTCGCACTCAACCCCGTGGGTGCGACGTTCGCGACGATGCTGATGCCGGAGACGGTGTTCCTCGCGATCCTGCTCGCAGTGCTGGTCGCCCTGCCCCGCTGGCGGGGTCGGGGGTGGTCGTGGGCCGGGGCGGTCGTCGCCGTCGGCACGCCCTGGCTGCTCCTGCTGAAGGCCGCCGGGTTGGCGATCGTCGCCGGCATCGTGGTGTGGCTGCTCGTGCAGCGCCGGTGGCGGCACGCCCTCGTGACCTGCGGCACGAGCGCCCTGCTGCTCGGGCCGGTGGCGGTGTCGCGGCTGCTGTCGCCCGGTTCGCTGGTGGGTGACCGCTACGCGAGTGACTACGGCGACGGCGGCCATCCCCTCGACGCCATCTGGCACTACATCGTCAACGCGATCCCCGACACGATCATCCCGACCCGGTCGCTGAACGTGGCCAACGGTCCCGTCGCCGACGCGGGCCTGCTCGTGCTTCACGACAGCGTCACGCCGCTGGTGGTCATCGGGTTCGTCGCCTGGCTCTGGCGCCGCCGTGACGCCAGCCTGCCGATCGTGGTCCTGTACCTGGCCGAGACGCTGCCCTTCCCCTACATCAACGAGCGCCGGGTGGTCCTGCTCCTGCCGCTCGTCGTCGCGTGGTACGCGATCGGCTGGCAGACGGTAGGGCGCGTGGTCATGGTCGCGCTCGCTCGCCGGCGGGACGTCGGCTGGCGACCCGTCGCCGCCGTGCTGCCTGCCCTGCTGGTCGTCCCTGCGCTGGCCGCCCAGCTCGACCGTGACTACCTCTACGGCTTCGGCGTGAGCAGCTCGCAGCCGCGCAACTCCGGCTACGTCGCGGCGCTGCAGCGCGTCACCCCGGCCGGGTGGAGCGTGGCGACCAGCTACCGCTGGTCGATCTCGCTGTTCACCGGCCGCACGGCCACCAACGAGGTGCACTTCGCCGGTTGCGCGGGCGCCGGCACGACGGCGTACGCCGAGCAGGTGCATCGCGCCCTGCAACGCCGGCACGTGGCCGCCGTGCTGACCGCCGCACTCAACCGACCCGGGCAGGTCGACTCGCCCTGCCTGCAGAATCTGTTGTCGGAGGTGCCCTGGGCGGTGCCGGTCTTCCACGGCCAGGACCTGTCCACGGTGTTCGCACTGGTCGGCCCGGGCACGCCCAGGCCGCACTACCCGAAGGAGATCCCGTGAGCCCGGCGCCGTTGCCGGCCAGTCCGCCAGTCCCGACCGGGTCCTGGCAGGACGCCGTCGTCGTCACGATCCCGGCCCGCAACGAGGCCGCGTGCGTGGCCGACGTGGTGCGAGCCCTGCCCGCGCAGCTCGACGGTCGGCCCGTGCATGCGCTCGTCGTCGACGATCATTCGACCGACGGCACGGCGGAGGTGGCGCGGGCGGCAGGGGCCCACGTCGTTCCCGCCACCGGCGGGCAGGGGCAAGGGGTCGCCTTGCGCACCGGCTACACCCTGGCGCTCGACCGCGGGGCGGCCGTTATCGCGGCGATGGACGCCGACGGCCAGCACCAGGCCAGCGACCTGCCGGCCCTCGTGCTGCCGGTGCTGCGCGGAGAGGCCGACGTCACCGTCGGCTCGCGCATCCTGGGCTCGTCGGAGTGGACCGTACGCACCCGCCACGTCGGCGTGTGGGTCTTCGCGGTGGTGATGTCGCTGGCGACCGGGCGGCGGGTCACCGACCCCGCCTGTGGGCTGCACGCGGCCTCGGCAGCGGCGCTCAAGGCGATGCGGTTGGCCGAGGTGCAGTTCCACACCGCGGAGTTCCTCGTCGCGGCAGCAGTGGCGGGGCTCAGGGTGCAGGAGGTTCCGGTCCGCGTGCTGGCCCGCGTCGCCGGTGAGTCGCGCAAGCCGCCGACCCTGCGCTACGCGATCGGGTTCCTGCGCACGATCGTGCGGACGCGCTGGCACGGCCGCCGAGGAGCGCTTCGCCGTGTCCGTTGAGACCGCGATCCCGCTGCCGCGTGACGTCGACGCCGACCGGGCACGCGACTGGCGGCCGTTGCTCGCCGCCGGGCTCACGTTGCTTCTCGCGGCCGCGATCGCCCTGCGGTTCTGGGCCACGTCGCCGATGTGGCTGGACGAGGCGCAGACCGTGGAGATCGCCCGACGGGCGCCCGGGCACCTGTTCGCGGCCTTGCGGCACGACGGCTCGCCGCCGCTCTACTACCTGGTCCTGCATGGCTGGATGCAGCTCGTCGGCACCGGCACGCTCGCCGTGCGCGCGCTGTCCGGCATCTTCGCGGTCGCGGCGCTGCCCGCGATGTGGTTCGCCGTACGCCGGCTGACCCGGAGCCGCCCCTCGGCGTGGGTCGCGGTGGTGCTGCTCGCGACGTGCCCGTTCGCGGTGCGCTACGCGACCGAGGCGCGGATGTACTCCCTGCTCATCCTGCTCGTGCTGCTGGCGGCCATCGCCTTCGAGCGGGTGTGGGCCGCGCCCCGGCCGATCACCGTGGCCGCCGCGGCGTTCCTCACGGCGTGCCTCGTGCTGACGCACTACTGGGCGCTGTTCCTCGTCGCCGTGTCCGGAGCGGGCGCGCTGGTGGCCGCGTTGCGCGGCGTACGACGAGCCCGCCCGGTCGTGCTCGCGCTGGCGCTCGGCTGTCTCGCCTTCGTGCCGTGGCTGCCGTCGTTCCTCTACCAGACCGCGCACACCGGTGCCCCGTGGGGACGCCCGCCCGACCTGGGGACGGCCCTCGGTGCGCCGCGCGCGTGGGCCGGCGGCGGCACCGGCGCCGTGCTGCTCGCCATCGCCTACTACGCGCTTCCGGTGCTCGCGATCGCCGGCACCGCGTTGCCGACCGGCGGCATCCTGCTGCGCCGGCCGTGGCGGCTCGCGCCCTCCGTCGCCATCGGCGTCGCGCTCGCGACGATGCTGCTCGGCGTCGCCGTGAGCGGCGCGCTCGGCTCGGCCTACGCCGCCCGTTACAGCGCGGTTGTGCTGGCGCCGTTCCTCCTCGGGCTGGCCGGCGGGCTGATGGTCCTTCCCGCCCGGTCGCGGTTCCTGGTCGGGGGAGCGGTCGTGGCGTTGGGGCTCGCCGTCTCGCTGGCCTACCCGCACCAGCTGCGCACGCAGGCGCAGCAGGTGGCCGACGCGTTGGCTGCCGCCGAGCCCGGCGACGTCGTGGTCTTCTGCCCCGACCAGCTCGGGCCGGCCGTGCACCGCCTCGCTCCGGATGCGGGACGTCAGGAGGTCTTCCCGACCGGGCGCAGCCCGGCGATGGTCGACTGGGTCGACTACGCAGACCGCAACGCCGCGGCCGACCCGCTGGCGTTCTCCGACCTGGTGCTGGGCCAGGCGGGCTCGCATGCGGTGTGGCTGGTCTACGCCAACGGCTACCCGACTTTCGGGGACGACTGCGGCGATCTGTTCGAGGACTTCACCGCGGCTCGGGGCGACCCGCTGATCGCCGTACACAACCACGGCAGCCGGGTGCTGGAGCACGAGCGGGTCGCGGTGTTCCTGCCACAATGACCGCCAACCCCGTCGCCAGGACGATCCCGGCTCCGGCACTCCCGGTCCGCCGCGACGTCGTGCTGGCCTGGCGGGAGTGCCTGCTCATCGCGCTGCTGGGCTGGGTGATCGCGCACGCGATCGTCGGGCTGGCGATCGCCTGCCTGTTCGCCAGCGGCCACGGCTGGATGCAGTCCGGCTCGGCCCCCGGGTCCTACGGGCTGTTCGTCTGGGACGGCGCCTGGTATCGCGCGATCGCCCAGCACGGCTACGGGCCGCTCGGGCGTGAGGCCGTGCGCTTCTTCCCGCTGCTGCCCGGTATCGGCGCGCTGGGTGAGGTCGTGGGGCTCCCGGCCACGGTGCTCCTCCCGCTCGTCACCAACGCCTGCGGTCTGGGCTTCGCGATGCTCGTCGTGCGCATCGTCGCCGAGGAACTGGGTGACAACCGCCTCGCCCGTCGCTCCGGTCTGCTGCTGCAGCTCGTTCCGGGCGCGGGTGTGCTGGTGCTGCCCTACACCGAGTCGGTGGCCGGGGCGCTGGCGGCGGGCTACTTCCTGCTGCTGCGTCGCGATCGTGCCTGGTGGGCGGCCGGCCTGGGCCTCCTGTCGGGCCTGGCCCGCCCGACGGGTCCGCTGCTCGCGGTGGCCGGCGCGTGCAGCCTCGTCACCGCCCGCGGCGCGCGCGACCGCTCCCGCTCGACGGTGGTGACCCTCGCGCCCATCGCCGGGACGATTGCCTACTGCGGCTGGGTGTGGTGGCGCTTCGGCGACTTCCTGCTGCCCTACACGGCCCAGACGACGCCCGGCATGAGAGGCGGGTTCTTCGCCAGCCCGCTGGCCGGGCTCACCGCCAACTCCCACGGCGGGCTGGACTGGCGGGCCAACATCGTGATCGTCGCCGTCGTGCTGCTCCTGATGGCGCTCTCGGTGCGGCTGCTGCCGGCGCGCTACGTGTGGTGGTCCGCGGCGATGGTGGTCGCGTCACTGACGTCGGCGCGCCTGCACTCGCTGCCGCGCTACTGCGCCGCGATCTTTCCGCTCGTCATCGTGCTCGCCGCGCTGCCACAGCGGCGATGGTCCTGGCGGGTGACGCTCGGCGTCTGCGCGGCGTCGATGTGGGCGATCGCCGGCATCGGCTTCACGCCGTTCTACACGCTTTGACGGCGCCGGCCTGCGCCGGTCTCAGAGGGTTTCGCGGGCGCCGGCCTCCTCGTGCACGTGCGCGACCTCGTCCTGCACGCTGCCGGCCAGGGCTTTCTTGCCCTTGCCGCGTCGCATCGTGGCGGCGAGCGGTTTGCGCTTCGTGTCCTCGATCTCGAACGCGAACGCGGCGAGCACCGCGAGGAAGAACAGCGCGAGCCCGAGCCAGCCGGCGGTGGCCTTCCACGTGCTCGAGCCACTCATCTCGTAGGCGCCGGTGACGAAGAAGCGAGCCGCAGCGGTGCCGAGCACGACGGCGGCCAGCACCTTGGTCTCCAGGGCGCCGAGCACGGGCACCAGCAGTGCGGTGCCGCTGGCGAGCAGCAGCAGCCCGAGGCCGCCGCTGGTCGTCGCGGAGGCAGGGCTCACGTAGTAGACGAGCCCGACCGCGAACCACGTGCCGGTCAGCACGCCCATGCCGGTCGCGGCGACCGAGTCGCGGCTGAGGAAGCCGTAGACGGTCGCGACGAGCTGCAACATCGCCGTGAAGGACATCAGGATGAGCCCGACGAACGGCTTCTGGAGCGGGCTGATCCAGCCGAGCTGCAGCCCGCTCACCACGAACGTCGCCGCCGCCAGCCCGAGGAAGCCGAGCGAGATCGGGGTCGCGATGGGGCGTACGACGATGCGGGTGATCGCCGCCGGCGACGGATTGGTGGCCGGCGGCGTCGCAGCCGCGGCCCGCTTGCGCGCAGGGGTGGGGGCGGGTGCCGTCATGCGCGCCGCCGCTCGACGTCGGCGGGCCGGTCGCCGCCGCGCCCGAAAGGCGCTCGTTCGCCCCAGGCGTCCGCAACGCGGTCAGGCATTGACATCCCTCCTGTTCAGGACTTCGACCCGACACGTGGGGTGCCGGCCTCACGTCACTGGGGCCCTGCCCGGGCGGGGGCGGGAAGATGCCAGGGTGCGGGTGTTCACGCTGACCGAGGCTGCGCGCCCGGACGCCATTCGCAACCGGCCGGACGCCCACTGGTTCGTCGTCGGCACCGTCTGCGTGGGCGCCTTCATGGGCCAGCTCGACGCGAGCATCGTCACCCTCGCCTTCCCGGCGCTGCGCAAGGAGTTCCACGCGTCGATCGGGTCCGTCGAGTGGGTGGCCCTGGCCTACCTGCTGACGCTGATCGCCACGGTGCCGGCGATCGGCCGGCTCGCCGACGTCGCCGGGCGCAAGCTGCTCTACGTCTACGGGTTCGTGGTCTTCTCGCTGGCCTCGGTGGCCTGCGGGCTGGCCCCCAACCTCGTCAGCCTGGACGTGCTGCGCGTCGTGCAGGCGATCGGCGCGGCGATGCTGCAGGCCAACTCGGTGGCCCTCATCACCCTCGCGATGCCGCGCGGCATGCTCGGCCGCGGCATCGGCGTGCAGGGAGCCGCGCAGGCGGTCGGGCTCGCGCTGGGTCCGACCGTCGGCGGCCTGCTCGTCGGCCTCGGCGGTTGGCGGCTGATCTTCTTCGTCAACGCACCGGTCGGGCTGATCGGGACCGTCGCGGGGTGGTTCCTGCTGCCGCGCACGCGTGACCGCGCGGCACCGGCACCCTTCGACTGGCTCGGACTCGCGTTGTTCGCCCCCGCGGTCACCATGCTGCTGCTCGCGCTGTCGCAGGCGGAGCACTCGGCGGCGCTGTCCACAGTCGTCGTCGGGCTGCTGGCCGCCGCCGCGCTCCTCGCCGTGTTGTTCGTACGCCGGCAGCTGACCACGCCCGCGCCGATGATCGACCCGGCGCTGTTCCGGCGTACGGCCTTCTCCGCGGGCATTGGCAGCGGGCTGCTCAGCTACTTCTTGCTGTTCGGGGTGCTGTTCGTCACGCCGTTCTTCCTGGAGGCGCACCACCACCTGCAACCCGGGGCGGCCGGGCTGGCACTCACCACCCTGCCGGTGGGCCTCGCGACCGTGGCACCGCTGGCGGGCCGCGCCGCCGACCGGCTGGGCGCCCGACCGCTCACGGTCGCCGGGATGCTGCTGTCGGCCGTTGCGCTCGTCGGCCTGTCCGTCGGTCGCAACCAGCTCTGGGCCGTCGTGGTCGCCCTCGGCGTCGCCGGGCTCGGTCTGGGGCTGTTCACCCCGGCGAACAACGCGGCGATCATGGGCACGGTCCCGTCGTACCAAGCGGGTTCGGCCGGCGGCATCCTCAACATGACGCGAGGAGTGGGCACCGCGCTCGGCGTCGCAGTCATCGCGCTCGTCTACTCCGCGGCCGCGGGCCCCTCCGGGACGCTGAGCATCGCCGGGTCGAGCCGCGGCTTCGCCGTGGCCGCGGGCGTGCTCGCCGTCGTCGCGGTCGCCGCCGCCGCGGTGTCGGCCCGCCGCCCGCCCACGGCGATATCCTGAGCGCTGCGTCACGGCGGTGGGGCCCGCCGTCAACCGTCGCAGCCCGCGGCCAACGGTCCCTACCCGACGGGTAGGAGGTTGCCCCGGTGCACCGCGACGACCGCGCCGACGCTGCTGCGCACCGGCACCTGCACGACCTGAGCGATCTGCCGCTCGACCCCGACATCGACGACGTCGAGGACGCCCGGCACCATCCGCACCCGCCCGGGCCGCCCGCACCGGGGCCGCGCTGGCCGCGGTTCCGGCTCCGCGTGCTGGCGGCCATCTACATCGGTGGCGTACTCGGAGGCATCAGCCGCTACGAGATCGAGCGTGTCGCCCCGGCCGGCGTGGACCGGTTCCCCTGGGCGACGCTCGCCATCAACACCGCCGGCGCCTTCACCCTGGCGCTGTTGCTCGTGCTGGTGCTCGAGGCACTGCGCCCGCGCTGGTACCTGCGACCGGGTGTGGGCACCGGTTTCCTGGGCGCCTTCACCACGTTCTCCTCGGTCGTCACCAGCACCGACCGGTTCGCCGCGCACGGCCACCCCGGTCTTGCGGCCGGCTACCTGATCGGCAGTGCGGTGGCCGGCCTGCTCGCCGCCGGCCTGGGCCTGCTCGCCGGCCGCACGATCGCCGCTCGAGGCACCGGCCGTCCCGCCGTCATGGACGAGAGCGCGGCGTGATCACCGCCCTCGGGGTCGCGCTCGCCGCCGGGGGAGGGGCGGTGTGCCGCTACCTGCTCGACCAGGTCGTGCAGCACCGGCACGAGTCCCTGCTGCCGTGGGGCACGTTCGCGGTCAACGTCACGGGGTCGTTCCTGCTGGGACTGGTGACCGGGCTGACGCTGCACCACGGTCTGGCGGCGACGCCCGCGGCGGTGCTGTCCGCCGGCTTCTGCGCCGGCTACACGACGTGGTCCACCTGGGCGTGGGAGTCGCTGATCCTGGTCGAGGACGGCGCCCGCGGGGCAGCCCTGCTCAACGTCGTCGGAAGCCTCGGGGTCGGACTGCTGGCGGCCGGCGCGGGGCTGGCCGTCAATCTCCTGTGAACCCCGGGCGCGGGCGCACACTGGTGGTGGCGAAACCGAGAGGGGTGCGCCGATGACCGCGTTCGACGCCCTGAGTGCCGTACCACCGCCGGTCAACGAGCCGGTGCACGACTACCTGCCGGGAAGCGAGCAGACCGCCCGGCTGCAGGCCCGCCTGAAGGAGATGGCGGCCGAGTCGATCGCGCTGCCGATGTCGATCGCCGGGGCGCATCGGATGGCCGGCGGCACGGCGTACGACGTGGTGCAACCGCACCGCCGGCACGCCGTGCTCGGCACGTGTCACGAGGCGACGAGCGAGGACGTGCGCGCAGCCGTCGACGCCGCCCTGGCAGCCGCTCCCGCCTGGCGGGCTATGCCGTTCGACGAGCGCGCCGCGGTCTTCCTGCGGGCTGCCGACCTGCTGTCCGGTCCCTGGCGGGACACCCTCAACGCCGCCACCATGCTCGGCCAGTCGAAGACCGTGCAGCAGGCCGAGATCGACGCGGTGGCCGAGCTGGCCGACTTCTGGCGGTTCAACGTCGCGTTCGCCCGGCAGATCCTCGCCGAGCAGCCGGAGTCGTCACCCGGCACGTGGAACCGCATGGACCACCGGCCGCTCGAGGGCTTCGTGCTCGCGATCACGCCGTTCAACTTCAGTTCGATCGCCGGCAACCTCCCGACGGCACCGGCATTGATGGGCGCCACGGTGGTCTGGAAGCCGTCGCCGACCCAGCAGCTCGCCGCGCACTGGACCATGCGGCTGCTCGAGGCGGCCGGCCTCCCGCCCGGCGTCGTCAACATGGTGACCGGTTCCGGCGCGGCGGTCAGCGAGGTCGCGCTCGTGCACCCGGACCTCGCCGGCATCCACTTCACCGGGTCGACGGCGACCTTCCGGCACCTGTGGCGCACGGTGGGCGAGCACATCGACGGCTACCGCACCTACCCGAGGCTGGTCGGTGAGACCGGTGGCAAGGACTTCGTCGTCGCCCACCCCTCGGCCGACCTGCCGGCGCTGCGCACGGCGCTGATCCGCGGTGCCTTCGAGTACCAAGGGCAGAAGTGCTCGGCCGCCAGCCGCGCCTACATCCCGCGCTCGTTGTGGCAGCACCTGCGTGACGACCTGGTCGGGGAGACCCGAGCGATCCCGATGGGCGACGTCAGCGACTTCTCGACCTTCATGGGAGCGGTCATCGACGAGCGGTCGTTCGGGCGGCTGCGCGATCTCTTCGACCGCGTCCGGGCGGATGCCTCCGTCGAGGTGCTCACCGGCGCGGGTGTCGACGACCGCGAGGGATGGTTCGTGGAGCCGACCCTGCTGCTGGGCACCGACCCGCGCCACGAGATCTTCACCACGGAGTACTTCGGGCCGGTGCTCGGCGTCCTCGTCTACGACGACGCCGACTGGTCCGGCGTGCTGCGCGAGGCGGCCACCGCCGCGCCCTACGCCCTCACCGGATCGGTCCTTGCGACGGACCGGGCAGCGATCGTCGAGGCGAGCGACGTCCTGCGCTACGCCGCCGGCAACTTCTACGTCAACGACAAGCCGACGGGTGCCGTGGTGGGGCAGCAGCCGTTCGGGGGCGCCCGCGCGAGCGGCACCAACGACAAGGCCGGCTCGCCGCTGAACTTGCTGCGCTGGGTGAGCCCGCGCGTGGTCAAGGAGACGTTCGTGCCGCCGACCGCGTGGCGCCACCCCTCGATGGGGTGATCACGCGGCCGGGAACGCCGCCCCTCCGTCGATCTTGATGATCGCGCCGGTCGTGTAGCTCGACGCGCTGCTCGCCAGGTAGAGCGCCGCACCGACGACCTCGTCCGGCTCGCCCCCGCGCCCCAGCGGGATCGACCGTTGCGCCCGCTCGTGGAAGGCGTCGAGGTCCCACGCCTTGCTGATGTCGGTGAGGAACGGCCCGGGCATGATGCAGTTGACCCGCACCGTCGGGCCGAACGCCCGCGCCAGGCCCAGGGTCAGCGCGTTCAGGCCGGCCTTTGCCGTCGCGTAGGGGAGCTCGGTCGGCGTCGGCTGCACCGCGGCGATGCTGCTGACGTTGATGATCGAGCCACCGTCGCCCTCGGCCATGCGGGCACCGATGAGGGATGCCAGCCGGAACGGCCCCTTGAGGTTGACGCCGATGACCTTGTCGAAGAGGTCCTCGGTCACCTCGGGCAGCGACGGGTAGAGCGGCGACATCCCGGCGTTGTTGACGAGCACGTCCACCCGCCCGAACTCGTCGTACGCCGTTGCCGCGAGCCGGTCGCAGTCCGCCCAGCGACCGACGTGCGCGCCCACCCCGACGGCGCGTCGCCCGGTGAGATCGGTGATCTCCTTCGCGAGGTCGACGCAGGCCTCGGCCTTGCGGCTCGCGACGACCACGTCGGCGCCGTGCCGGGCGAAGGCGAGACACATCGACCGGCCCATGCCGCGGCTGCCACCGGTGACGACGGCGACCTTGCCGGTCAGGTCGAAGGAGACGTCACCGGTGCCGTGACCGTCGGCCATGCGAGCCCTTTCGCGTCGGTGATCTCAGTAGCCGCGCTTTCGTGCACGCCGCATCCGCAGGATTCGGAGAAGTCGTCGCCACAGCATGGCCCCACCCTTGCACGCGGGGACGCCGGCGGCAGCACTCTGCGGCGACTCTGCGACGTCGAACGCCTTTCGTGCGCGGCGGCCGAGGCGCAAGATACGGGCGGTGCGCCATTGTGGGCGCCACCTCTTCGCGAGCAGCCGAAAGGGCAGGTGCCTGCTGATGATGACGGGCGAGCAGTACAAGCAGTCCCTCGACGACGGCCGCGCGACGTTCTTCGAGGGCGCGCGCGTGCCCAGCGTCGTCGAGCACCCGATCCTCGGCAAGGCCGTCGACGTGGTGGCCGCGGGCTACGACCGCATCTACTCGCCCGAGCCCGACGCGGTCAGCCCCCTGACGAAGATCCCTCGTTCGCCCGAGGACCTGCGCGACCACATCCCGCTGCTGCACGAGGCGGGAATGATGGCCCACGTCACCTACACCTCGATCATGACGCTGACCACGGCCGCCGGGCAGCTCGGCGACGCCGGCACCGAGATGGTGCGGCACATCGAGGAGTACGTCGCCGACGCGCAGCAGCGCGACGTACGCATCACGCAGTGCATCACCGACGCGAAGGGCGACCGCAGCCGCGCGCCGGCCAAGCAGGACGATCCCGACGCCTACACGCACGTCGTCGACCGCACCGGCGACGGCGTCGTGATCCGCGGCGCGAAGCTGCACATCACCGGCGCGTCGCTCGGCCACGAGCTGATGGTCATCCCGACGAAGGCGATGAAGCCGGGGGAGGAGGACTACGCGATCGGCTGCCTGGTGCCGGTCAACTCACCGGGTGTGCAGATCGTCAACACGTCGTACGCGCCGCGGCACGAGGACGACCGGTCGTTCCCGGTGTCCCGCCGCGACCCCTACCCCGAGGGGTTCGTCATCTTCGACGACGTCTTCGTGCCCAGCCACCGGGTCATCCTCGACGGCGACACCGGCAAGGCGGCGATCTTCGCCCACGCCCTGGGACTCTGGGAGCGGCTCGGTGGCTTGTCGGCGATGGCCGACGAGGCCGACCTGCTGGTCGGCCTGGCGCAGCTGGTGTCGGAGTCGAACGGCCTGGCCGGCGTCTCCCACATCAAGGAGAAGATCGCCGAGATGATCATCCACGCGACGCTGATCCGCGCGTCGCTGGAGGCGGCGATCTCGCACTGCCACTACGGCGACCAGGGCGCGGCGTTCCCGGACGAGCTGTTCACCAATGCCGGTAAGTACTACGGCGCCGCCAACTACAACCTGATGGTGCGCCACCTGCACGACATCGCCGGCGGCTCGGTCGTCACCGCGCCGTCGGTGGCCGACCTGGAGAACGCCGAGGTCGGGCCGCTGGTGCGCAAGTACATGGGCACGATGGACGGCGTCGACGGCGAGTTCCGCACCCGGCTGTTCCACACGATCCGCGACCTGACCGCAGACGCCTACGGCGGCTGGAAGTTCGTCACCAACATCCAGGCCGGTGGCGGGCTGTTCGCCCAGCGCATCGTCACCCGGCGCCACTACGACATGGAGTCGGCCCGGCAGCGCGCGCTCGACCTCGTCCGGGCCGGCGAGTGACGGCCGCGACCCACGTCGGAGACATCCGGGTCGAGGGTGTCGTCGACGGCATCGCCCGCGCCCTACCGTCCGAGGCCTTCCGCTGGGGGGCGGCGACACCGGGCAGCAGAGGCCTCGAGGACGCCGACTGGGAGCCGCACCGGCAGTTCCTCGCCGCCGACGGGATGCTCGAGATGGCGCTCGGCGGCTTCCTGGTGCGTACGGCGGACCGGGTGGTCCTCGTCGACGCGGGCATCGGCGTCTTCGACCGGGGCGTCTTCAAGGGCGGGGCGCTGCTCGACAACCTCGCGGCCGCCGGGGTCGGGACCGACGACGTGACCGACGTCGTCTTCACCCATCTGCACTTCGACCACACCGGCTGGGCGACCCGCGACGGCGCGCCGGTCTTCGGCAACGCGACCTACCGCTGCGACGCCGCCGACTGGGAGCACTTCGTCCCGCACGACGAGCGCGCGACCCGCAAGCTGGCGCCGATCGAGGACCGGCTCGAGACGTGGGACGCCGACGGCTCGCTGCTGCCGGGGATCGACGTGCGCCGTGCTCCCGGCCACACTCCGGGCAGCACCATCCTGGTCCTGTCGTCAGGTGCCGAGCGGGCGATGCTGCTCGGCGACGTCGTGCACTGCCCGGTCGAGCTGCTCGACGACGAGTGGGGCACGATCGGCGACGTCGACGCCGACCTGGCCCGCCGTACGCGGGTCGCGCTGGCCCGCGAGCTCGAGTCGGCCGACGTGCCGGTCGCGGCGGCGCACTTCCCCGGGTTGCAGTTCGGCCGGCTGCTGACGGCGCAGGGTCGGCGGAGCTGGACCGTCTGAGCCGGTTGCGCTCCCGGCCCGCCCGCGCCCGAGCGTCTGGCTAGGAGGAGACCGGCTCGCAGATGACGACGGGGATGTCCCGGCTCGTGTTGCGCTGGTAGCCGGCATAGCCCTTGTAGACGGCGACGATCTGCGGCCACAGGGCCGCCTTCTCCTCCGCCGACGCGGTCCTGGCCCGAAGCTTGCGGGTGGTGCCCTTCACGGCGATCTCGACGTCGGGATTCGCCACCAGGTTCTTGTACCACTGGGGGTCGTCGGGGTAGCCGCCCTTGGACGCGACCAGCACGACCCGCGCCTCCTCGAGGATCGGCGCGGTCAGCATCGTCGATCGTCGCTCACCCGACTTGCGCCCGGTCGTGAAGAGCTCGACGGTCTGCATGCCGGCGATCCGGTGCGGGAAACGCCCCCCGGTTACCTTGAGCAGGGCTCGGTGCCCGTTCTCGAGCATCCACGCGCCCGCCTCGATAGCGCGGTCGGATGTGGCCATCTGTTCTCCTCGGCTTCGTCTGGCATGCGGCATCGACGCAATCGCGCACAACTATGTCGCACCCGGTCGTGCGCGCGCCCCGGCGCGTGGCGGCGCGCGGCATCGGCCCCTGCACGCATACGCTCGACAGCGTGGAGCGGCGCATCTTCGGGCTGGAGAACGAGTACGGCGTCACGTGCACGTTCCGGGGCCAGCGCCGCCTGAGCCCCGACGAGGTCGCCCGCTACCTCTTCCGACGCGTCGTGTCCTGGGGCCGGTCGAGCAACGTCTTCCTGAAGAAC
>DASSKL010000032.1 GCA_035690485.1 Mycobacteriales bacterium
GCGGGCGATCACGACCGGCCGTCGGATGGTCGTGGTCACCCCGACGCTCAAGGCGGCCCAAGTGGCAGAGGGCGCGACCGGCGCGGCGTCGTACTCCGCTGCCTGGGTGCTCCATCAGCATGGCTTCCGCTGGGATGAGGATGGCCGGTGGATTCGGGTCACGTCCCAGCCCGACGTCGGTGCCCGGCTGCAGCGCGGCGACCTGCTCGTCATCGACGAGGCCGGGATGGTGGACCAAGACACCGCCCGGGCACTACTCCGCCTGGCCGACGAGACCAAGGCCCTCGTGATGCTGGTCGGCGACCGCCATCAGCTCCCCGCCGTAGGGCGCGGCGGGGGTGCTGGATCTGGCGATCAGGTACGCGCCCGATCGGGTGCAGAAGCTCGACGGCGTGCGCCGCTTCGACGATCCGCGTTATGCCGAGCTCTCGATGCGGATGCGGACCGGCGCCGGGGCGGGCGAGGTGTTCGACGAGCTGCTCGCTCGCCGCGAGATCGTCATCCACTCCAGCGACGTCGAGCGCACCCGACGCCTGGCTGCGGAAGCTAGCGTCGGCAAGCTCGTCGTCGCCGACACCCGCGACCAGGTCGCGCGGATCAACACCTTCGCCCACCGGATCCGCAAGGCAACCGGCGAGGTGGACGAACAAGTGCTCACCGCGGCCGGCGAGCGGATCGGGGTCGGCGACACCATCGCGACCCGGCGCAACGACCATGACGTCGACGTAGCGAACCGCGAGCTGTGGACCGTCGTCTCGTGCGAACGTGGGGCGCTGACCGTGGTCGGCGATGCTGGTCGACGCGTGCTGCCGCCCGACTACGTCCGCCGCAATGTGGAGCTCGCCTACGCCACAACCGCCTACGGCGCGCAGGGCACCACGGTCGCGGAGAGCCACGTGCTGGTCGGCGACCATAGCGGCGCAGCGTCGGCGTACGTCGGGATGACGCGGGGGCGAACACGCAATGTGGCGCACCTAGTCGCCGGGTCCGTAGAGGATGCGCGCAAGCTGTGGTGCGACGTGTTCGGCCGCGACCGTGCCGACCTCGGGCCGGCTCACGCACGGGAAGCGGCGGCCGAGGCGATCGAGCGGTACGGGCCGATGAAGCCCCGCTACTCTCGTCGCTCGGTACCAGCGCCACGTCGACCCAACGACGCCTTCGGCTATCGGCCACCAGTGCCGTCGTCGGGCGGGCCGGGTCTCGCGATCTGATCCTCCGGCGGCAGAGGCCGCGGGTCGAACCGTGTCCTTCGCTGCCGACGCGGCGGTGGCGGAGGCGGCGCCGGAATGAACTGGTAATCGCGGATCAGGGCCCGCGGCGCGAGGAACCGGTCCTCGAAGATGATCGACCGCAGCCCGTCGAGCTCCAGCGGAGCTGTGGCCAGCCGGATTGCCGGAGCCCAGGCGTCGCGCACCGGGTGGGGCAGGTCGAGCTCGTCCCAGAGGTCGACCAGCAGGCCCCCGTCCATCCAGCGGATCATCTGATGGGGCATTCCGCGGCGAATCAGCTGCTCGTAGACACCGCGCCGCTCGTCCCTGTCGCGCATGTTCCACGAGCGCATGCCGGTCTTCCGGATCTCGTCGGGGATGTTTAGCCTCGCGAAGCAGGTCGGCGGCTCGACGGCCCACAACATGTTCGGCGCCCAGAACTTCACGATGCCGGGCGGGTGGTGCTCGACCCAGTCGATGTGCCCTCGCAGCGTGAACTCGTAGCCCATCGCCTCGAGGATTCGCGAGGCGACCTTCACGGACGGCGACTTCAGCCCGCGCTCGTACTGCGACAGCGTCGCCTGCGACGTACCCGAGATGGCAGCGAGCTCGACCTGCGTCAGGCCCCTCGCCCGGCGCGCGATTCCCAGGAGGAACGAGCGATCCATCCGCTCCACGATATCCGATCGACTGTATTTGCCCCCGCGGTTGGCACGGCCCGCACACCTACCTGTCGCCCACGATCCTCGCGGGCCTTCGCCAACCAGGAGGAACCATGAACAGCAACACCAACGACGTCCCCTTCCACGCCCGCCACGACGACGAACTGCTCACCCTCGACGACGTCGCCGAGATCCTGCGGACCCCGGTCAACACCGTCCGCTGGTGGCGCCAGGAGGGCACCGGGCCGGAGTTCTTCAAGATCGGCCGGCGCCTCTACACGACCGTCGGCGACCTGCGGACCTTCATCCGCGCTCAGCGGCTCGCCTCCCAGCCTGTCCTCGGCAAGCCGAAGGCGGTGTGACCATGCACTGGCCGCCGGACGCCTCGGACGACGCCGACCCGCGGCACGTCTTCCTCGACGCGCACGACGTGATGGCGCGGTACGGCTGGGGCAAGACGAAGGGCTACCAGAACCTCAAGGACCGCTCGCTCGTGC
>DASSKL010000033.1 GCA_035690485.1 Mycobacteriales bacterium
TCTCGCCGCTGGCGATGGGATGGTTCCTCGCCGCCAAGACCGGCAAGCCACTGCTGGAGAAGTCGCTGACCCAGACCAAGCCCGACTACGCCGACTACGTCGCGCGCACCTCCGGGTTCTTCCCGCTCCCCCCGAAGCAGCACGCAGGTCCCGGCCGTCAGACGTAGCCGCGCACGAGCGCACGACGCCATCGGCCCGGCAACGGCGCCAGGCCCAACACGTTCAGCACGTAGCTGACGGTGACCCGATGCCACACCCGCGGTCGGAAGATCATCGCGTGCATCTCCCCGCACACGCGCAGGTAGCCGACGCAGCGTGCCACGCCGTCCAGCCTCCGGGCGTAGCGACGCGATGCCCGCGGTGAGGTGACCAGATCCGCGCTCCCATGCACGATCAGCACCCGCCGGTCGCCCAGCCGCTCCACCGGCTCAGAATCGGGCAGCCACGGCGCTAGCGCGACCACCCCCACGACGCAGGGGGCACCCGCCACCCGCAGCGCCGCCCGGCCACCCATCGAATGCCCGACCAACACCACCGGAACGTCACCATGCCGGCGGCGCACCTCGGCCAGCGCCCAGCGCACGTCCGGCACAGGGGACGCGTCGGGGCCGTTCCAGCCACGGACGCGGTAGTGCACCGTCCACACCTCGACGCCGTGCTGACGGCCGTGGCGGGCGATCGCGCGGGCGAACGGAACCATCCGCAGCCGGGTCAGCTGCTGCGACGCGGTCGGCGCGTAGCTTTCCGCCTTGCCGCCGGGAAGAACCACGACGACCGCAGAAACCGCGCCGGTCGCGGCACGAACCGACACCGTCGCCTCGACCATCCGCTCGGCCATACGGGCCGTCATCGGCGGTTGAGCTCGGCGACCGCCGCCCGCTCCACACCTGTCGCGGCATCGCGCGTCGGCGCGCCGCCGCCGAGGTGCGCGGGCCACCACCACTGCCCTTCCTGCCCGCCACCCGGGTAGTCGCTCAGCACCTCCTCGACCAACGCTCGCAGCCGGGCGGCCAGCCGGCCGGTCAGCTCGGATGCGCTCTCCCCGTCGACGACGGTCAAGGGAGCATCGACGACGATCATCACCGGAACCCGGCGGCGAAATGTGGGGCGGCGGCCAGTGGTCCACACCCGGTGACCTCCCCAGGTCACCATCGGGATCAGCGGAACGCCGGCTTCGAGGGCCAGCCTGGCGGCACCGGCCTTGAGCGGACGCGGGACGAACGAGCGCGAGATCGTCTGCTCCGGGAAGATCCCGACCAGCTCACCCGCCGATAGCGACGCGAGCGCGTGGCGGTACGCAGCCGCCCCAGCAGCACGGTCGACCGGAATGTGACCCATCCCGCGCATCAACGGGCCGCTCACCCGATTGCGAAAGACGGACTGCTTGGCCAGAAAGCGCACCAACCGGCGGCCACGCAGATGCGCCGTCAAGCCCACGAACATGAAGTCGAAATAGCTCAGGTGATTGCAAGCGAGCACGGCACCGCCGCGATCCGGCACGTTCTCGACCCCGCGCAGGTCGAACCGGAAGCCAAACAGCCGAAACAGCGCGAGCGCCGTCCGGATGACCGGCCTATACACCCACTCCCGCCGACCCGACATGTCCGATGCTGCCGCCACATCGGACATTCGCCGAATCACGCAATCCGGTTCACCGGAGCGACGGTTGACATGAACCGGCACTGCGTCCGCGAGCGAATGCATCGCATGAGCGTCTACGACATCTCGGTGCCTGCCCCCGACGGTGGCGAAAGCAGCCTCGACGACTACCGCGGGCAGGTGCTGCTCGTGGTCAATGTCGCGTCCAAATGCGGCTACACCCCGCAATACGCGGGGTTGCAGGATCTGCACGCCCGCTACGCCGAGCAGGGCTTCACCGTGCTCGGCTTCCCGTGCAACCAATTCCTGTTCCAGGAACCCGGTGACGCAGCGACGATCACATCCTGCGGAACCAGTTACGGCGTCACCTTCCCGGTCTTCGGCAAGCTCAAAGTCAACGGACGGCGGCGCCACCCGCTCTACGCAACGCTCGCCCCCACCCCGGACGAGAACGGCAAGGCAGGAAGGGTGAGGTGGAACTTCGAGAAAATCCTCGTCGGACGCGACGGCACCCCCCGGAAGCGGTTTCGCACCAAGGTGACGCCAGACAATCCACGGCTGATCGAGGCGGTCCAACAGGCCATTGCGGAGTGAACCAGCACCACCGGCACCTCGTCACGCCCACTTAGTAACTGCGGACAACTCATCGACGTCATGGCGAGCGACCCAAGCCGACGCCGCGTGGTCGGTCTCTGACGCCTACCCACATGAAGGACTCTCGCCACGTACGCCACCATCGGGTCGGGCATCAACGCCCGTCCTCGATCGAGCAGCAGATTGGCGCTGCCGACATCACGACCCACCGCAAGGGTCTGGCGAAGGCAAAAGCGAGGAAAGCGCCGCGGGCCGTCAGCGAGACGCGAACGTCATCTAATCCGCGCCGCGCGCAACCGATCCAGGCACGGCGCTGCGACGAATACCTGGTGAGGCAACAATGAGGAGCCCAAGATGAGCCGACGTCTCCGTCACCAGGTCATCACATTAGGAGCCGGCCACCCGCGGCTAGTCACCTCGGTCGGCGGATACGCCATGACCGGGACCGCGGCCGCGAGCGGCGTGACCGAGTCTTTTCCGCTGGATGCCGACACCACGATGCTCGGCGGCGCCACACGCCAAGACATCCATCTGGCTGGACTGCCACCCGCCTACGGCGCCGTCGTGCACCGCAGGGGCGACGAGTACATCTATATGCAGCTCGACCCTGCCTACACCGCACGGCTCAACGGGACCTGCATCATCACTGCGGCCTTGCATCACGGCGACCGGCTTACGCTCGGCCACCACGAGTTGGTGTTTCAGCGCGACGAGTTCGCCGACCACGGGCGTTTCGACGGCGGCCGCCAAGGCGGAGAGTTCTCTGGTGATCGCTTCGACCGCTATTGACGGTGCCAGCTGCACGCCGCTCGGACGGACGACCTCCGTCCACGTCGCGAACCGGCCGCCCGCTCCTCGACCTCCCCCACCGGGCCTTCTCCCTCCGCGACCGGGTGCGGCCAGGACTTCGGTGCAGACTGATCGGAGTTCTGGGTCCAGAACCGAGCGACTCGCCGGGCGGCGACGCGCCCAACAGACTCGCGGACCTCTGGGTTCACCAACCCAGAGGGTTCAGTCTCGGGTGGGTCATGAGCTCGGGCTCACGCTCGGGCGTCCGGCCGAAAACGCCGGCGAGCTGGCCGTCCGTTCCGATTGCAGCCGCTGGATTCCCCACATCAGGCCACCTGAGGCCCACGAGAACTGCGGACCGCCCCACTCAGGCCACAGGGCCTTCCGCACGCTGAGCGTGGAACCAGAATCTCGCCAGAATGGCCTCTGGAGCCGGGTCCGACGCAACGGTCCGGAACAAAAAAAAATCCCTTGCGTAGCAAGGGATTTATTCAGTAGCGGGGGCAGGATTTGAACCTGCGACCTCTGGGTTATGAGCCCAGCGAGCTACCGAGCTGCTCCACCCCGCGTCGGTGAATCCACTATAGGTCGGCCGCAAGATCGCGAGCAAACGAGCGTCAGCCGGTAGCAGCCGACAGTTGCCTGATCAGCGCGGAGACCCGTTTCTCCGCGCGCGCGTACGCCGCCAGGTCACCTCTACGCAATGCCGCGTCGGCATCAGCCTGCGCCGCGGAGAGCTGCGCAACGAGAGACCGCACCTCGGCGCTGACGTTGCCGCCACCCTGCTGCGTCGGAGGCCCGCTCGACGGTGGCGGTGTCGACGTCGGGGACTTCGCGCCGAACACCTCGTCCAGTGCAGCAGACAGCGTCGGCGCGTAGGCGATGTTCCCGTTGTAGGACGCGAGCACCCGTTTCAGCGTCGGGAACGACGTCGTACCGGCGGAGCGGACATACACGGGTTCGACGTAGATGAACGAACCGCCCAGCGGCAGCGTGAGCAGGTTGCCCAGGTCCACGCGCGACCCGCCGCGTCGCAGCAGTGACAGCTCGGTCGACGCCGGCGTGTAGGACTCGAAGTCGTTGCCGACCTGCTCGGGACCGGACACCTGCGTGTTGGACGGCAGTTGCAGGACGGTCATCTTGCCGTAGTCGGACGACGAGGGGTCGCTCTCGACGGAGACGAACGCCGCCATGTTCTTCCGGTTGTTCTGCGCGAGCGCGGTCGTCAGCTGGAACGACGGCGACGTCTGCCCGGGCATCGCCAGCGTCAGGTAGTACGGCGGCTGGGGCGTCGACACCGGCTCCTTCGTCGGGTCGTTCGGAACCCGCCAGTAGTCGGTGCCGGCGTAGAAGGCATGCGGATCGGTGATGTGGTACTTCGTCAAAAGCGACCGCTGCACCTTGAACAAGTCCTCGGGATAGCGCAGGTGCGCCCGGAGGTCCGGCGAGATGGACGACTCGGGCTTCACGATTCCCGGGAAGATCTTCTTCCACGTCTCGAGCACCGGGTCGCGCGGTCCCCACTGGTAGAGCGTCACCGTGCCGTCGTACGCGTCGACGGTCGCCTTGACCGAGTTGCGAATGTAGTTGACCTGGCCCTGCACCGTGCGGATGTTTCTCGCGTTCTGTGTCGCGGTGTCGGTCGTCGCCGACGACAGTGACGTGCGCGCGGCGTACGGGAAACCGTCCGTCGTCGTGTAGCCGTCGACGATCCAGAGGATGCGCCCGTCGACGATCGCGGGATAGGGATCACCATCGAGCTTCAGGAACGGAGCGACCTTCTTGACCCGGTCGGCCGGGTTGCGGATGTAGAGCAGGCGCGAGTCACTGTTGACGCCCGACGAGAACAGCAGGTTCTTGTCCTTGAACCGCAAGGCATAGAGGAACTTGCGCCAGAAGGACCCGATCGGCACGCC
>DASSKL010000034.1 GCA_035690485.1 Mycobacteriales bacterium
GATCAGCCAGTCGCGGATCGACAGGCCGGTACGCGCGGCGCCGTTGACGACCTCCATCGGGCTGAACGCGTGCATGTGCATCGCCGGGACGCGTTGCTTGACCGCCCGAGCGATGTCGAAGTAGGCGGTCCCGGGCAGGTCCGGGTGGATGCCGCCCTGCATGCACACCTCGGTCGCGCCCAGCGCCCACGCCTCGGCCGCCCGCTCGGCGACCTCGTCGAGGGACAGCGTGTACGCGTCCGCGTCGGTACGCCGCTGCGCGAACGCGCAGAACCGGCAGCCGGTGTAGCAGACGTTGGTGAAGTTGATGTTGCGGTTGACGATGTAGGTGACCTCGTCGCCGACCGCCTCGAGGCGCAGGCCATCGGCCAGCGCGGCGAGCGCGTCGA
Source organism: Mycobacteriales bacterium (assembly GCA_035690485.1). Taxonomy (NCBI): domain Bacteria; kingdom Bacillati; phylum Actinomycetota; class Actinomycetes; order Mycobacteriales; species Mycobacteriales bacterium. Next base: position 390 of record DASSKL010000034.1, read on the forward strand.
GAGCCGGGCCCGTCGCGGTCATGAGAGCGAGCGCGTCAGAGTCCGACAGTCCGGCCGGGTCTCGCTCGGCGGCGCGCAACGCAGTGGCCGCGTCCCCGGTGAGCCGTTCCGGCGACTGCCGCTGGGCCGCGACCTGCTCGCGCAGCGCGTCCCAGTCGCCGTAGGCCGCGTCGAAGTCGCTGCGGGTCTCGGTACGCCGACCCTCGGTGTCGATCGCGGTGTCGAGGTCGACCCGGCCGGCCGACTCCCAGCCGCCGTCGGGCTCCTGCCACGGGATGCCGTGCGGGATCCGGCCCTCCACCGCGAGACCGTCGGGCCCGGCCAGCGCGTCGACGTGCGGTCGCAGCCGCGGGTCGAGCCACGGCTCGGCGAGGTAGCGGGGATGGGCGGTCAGCCGCTCACGCAACGTGTAACCCGCCGCAGCGCTGACCTCGGCGAGGGCCTCGATCTGGGGCCAGGGCCGCTCGGGGTTGACATGGTCGGGCGTGAGCGGGGAGACGCCGCCCCAGTCGTCGACGCCGGCCGCGAGAAGCCTCGTGCACTCGTCGAGGTCGACCAGGTTGGGCGGGGCCTGGATCCGCACCTGCGGGCCGAGGACCAGGCGGGCGACCGCGATCGTGGCGAGGTACTCCTCCAGGTCGACGTCGGGGGTCGCGCGCATCGCGGTGTCGGGCTTGGCGCGGAAGTTCTGGACGATGACTTCCTGGATCCCGTTGTACTGCTTGGAGATCCGGCGCAGTGCGAACAGCGACTCGACGCGGTCGGCGAAGGTCTCGCCGATGCCGACGAGAATGCCCGTGGTGAACGGCACGTTGGACCGGCCGGCGTCCTCCAGCACCCGCAGCCGCACCGCCGGGACCTTGTCGGGGCTACCGCGGTGGGCCGGGACGTCGGCCGTGGTCTCGAGCATCATCCCCATCGACGGGGCGACGGGCTTGAGCCGCTGGAAGTCCTGCCAGCTCAGCACTCCGGGATTGAGGTGCGGGAGCAGGCCGGTCTCCTCCAGCACCCGCACCGCCATCGCGCGGACGTAGGACAGCGTGTCGTCGTAGCCGTGCGCGTCGAGCCAATCGCGGGCGGCCGGCCAGCGGTCCTCGGGGCGGTCGCCGAGGGTGAACAACGCCTCCTTGCACCCGAGCTGTCGACCCCGTTCGGCGATGTCGAGGACCTCGTCGGGTGTCAGGTAGGCCGCCGGGAGCCGGCCGGGCGTCGTCGCGAACGTGCAGTAGTGGCAGCGGTCGCGGCACAGTCGGGTCAGCGGGACGAACACCTTGCGGCTGTAGGTGACGACACCGGGGCGGCCGGCCGCGATCAGCCCGGCGTCGCGCACGCGGGCCGCGGCGGCCGACAACGCCTCGAGGTGCGCGCCCCGCGCATGCAGCAGCACCTCGGCCTCGGCGGCGTCGAGCGGCTTGCCGTCTCGGACGCGGGCCAGGGATCGGCGCAGCGCGGTGTCGGTCGGCACGCTTGCGACCCTACGCGCCGGGCGCGCCCGCCTCGGCTGACACCATGGCGGCCGTGCGGGTCACGGTCATCGCCGGTGGGATCGGCGGCGCGCGGTTCCTGCGGGGACTGCGCGAGGTCGTGGGCCGCGACGCGATCACGGTGATCGGCAACACCGGCGACGACGTGACCATGTTCGGGCTGCGGATCTGCCCCGACCTGGACACCGTGATGTACACCCTCGGCGGCGGCATCTCGGCCGAGCGCGGCTGGGGCCGTGAGGGCGAGAGCTTCGTCGTGAAGGAGGAGCTCGCGGCGTACGCCGAAGAACCGATGTGGTTCGGGCTCGGCGACCGCGACATCGCGACGCACCTGGTCCGCAGCCGGCTGCTGCGGGAGGGCGTACCGCTGTCGGCCGTGACGGCACGGCTGTGCGCGCGGTGGCGACCGGGGGTGCGGCTGCTGCCGATGACCGACGAGCCGGTCGAGACCCACGTGAGGCTCGTGGACGGGCGCGACGTCCACTTCCAGGAGTGGTGGGTGCGGCTGCACGCGGGCGAGCCGGCCGTCGAGATCTCCTTGCAGGGAAAGGAATCTGCCCGTCCGGCGCCGGGCGTCGTCGAGTCGCTGCGCGACGCCGACGTCGTAGTCCTGCCGCCGAGCAACCCGGTCGTCAGCATCGGCACCGTGCTGTCGGTGCCCGGAATCCGGCCGGCACTCGTCGAGTGCGGCGCCCCGGTCGTCGGAGTGTCGCCGATCATCGGCGGCGCGCCGGTGCGAGGCATGGCCGATGCCTGCCTGGCCGCGATCGGGGTCGAGACGTCGGCGGAAGCGGTGGCGCGGCACTACGGCGCGAGGGCGCAGGGCGGCATCCTCGACGGCTGGCTGGTCGACGAGGTCGACAAGGCCGCTGCCGACACGCTCGTCGAGGACGGCCTGCCCACTCGAGCGGTGCCGCTGTGGATGCACGACGTCGAGGCGAGCGCGCGGATGGCGCAGGCCGCGCTGGACCTGGCTGCCGCGGTGCGGTCATGACGGAGGCCGCGCCGGCCGATCGCCTGGAGATCTGGGGCGTGCACGGGCTACCCGAGATCGTGCCCGGAAGCGACCTCGCCGCGCTGATCGCGCTGGCCGAACCGGCACTACGCGACGGTGACGTCGTCGTGGTGACCAGCAAGGTGGTCAGCAAGGCGGAGGGGCGCACCCGGCCGGGCGACCGGGAGGCCGCGATCGACGACGAGACCGTGCGAGTCGTCGCCACCCGCGGGCGGACCCGGATCGTCGAGACGCGCCACGGCCTAGTGATGGCGGCCGCCGGCGTCGACGCCTCCAACGTCGCTTCGGGCACGGTCGTGCTGCTGCCGGAGGATCCCGACGCCTCGGCACGCCGCATCCGCGAGGGGCTGCAACGCCGGCTGGGCATCGACGTGGCGGTCGTGGTCAGCGACACCTTCGGTCGTCCCTGGCGCTACGGGCTGACCGACGCAGCCATCGGCGTCGCCGGGATGGCGGCGATTCGCGACTACCGGGGCCGCGTGGACGCGCACGGCAACTCGTTGGAGATGACCGAGATGGCCGACGCCGACGAGGTCGCGGCCGCCGCGGACCTCGTGAAGGGCAAGCTATCCGCAGTCCCCGTGGCGGTCGTGCGCGGGTTGGCCTGGCAGCCGGACTCCTCGGAGCGCGGCGCGCGAGCGCTCGTACGGCCGGCGGCCGACGACATGTTCCGCTACGGCTCCCGCGAGGTCGTGTTCGCGCGGCGCACGGTCCGCGACTTCGCCGACGCGCCGGTCGACCGGGAGGCGGTGCTGCGCGCCGTCGAGGCCGGTGTGACCGCGCCGGCTCCGCACCACACGACGCCGTGGCGCTTCGTGCTCGTCGAGTCGCGGGTCGAGGCGCTGCTCGACGCCATGCGCGACCGGTGGGCGGAAGACCTGCGCGACGACGGTTTCACGGCGGAGCAGGTCGAGCGACGGTTGCGGCGCGGCGACGTGCTGAGGCGGGCGCCGTACCTCGTCGTGCCGTGCCTCGCGCCCGGCGGCGCGCACGCGTACCCGGACGAGCGGCGAGCCGGTGCGGAGCAGGCGATGTTCCTGCTGGCGATGGGCGCGGGCATCGAGAACTTCCTCGTGGCGCTAGCCGTCGAGGGCCTCGGCAGTGCGTGGGTGTCGAGCACGCTCTTCTGCCCCGACGTCGTGCGCACGGTGCTCGAGCTGGACGACGACTGGTTCCCGATGGGCGCGGTTGCCGTCGGCGTGGCTGCTGCGCCGCCGGCTCCGCGACCGGCGCGGGACGTGTCGGCGTACGTCGAAATCCGCTAGCCCAATAGAGTCGATCGTTGCTCGTCCCTTTGCCTGAGGAGTTCCACCGTGCCGCGCGCGCTGATCACCGGCATCACCGGCCAGGACGGCCTCTACCTCGGCGAGCTGCTCGCCGAGAAGGGCTATGAGGTCTTCGGCCTGATCCGGGGGCAGAGCAACCCGAAGTTCGCGCTGGTCGAGAAGACGATCCCCGGCATCCAGATGCTCGAGGGCGACCTCACCGACCTGCCGAGCCTGATCGGCGCGATGGAGTACGCCCAGCCGGACGAGGTCTACAACCTCGGCGCAATCTCCTTCGTCGGGCTGTCGTGGAAGCAGGCCGAGCTGACCGGCGAGATCACCGGCATGGGCGTGCTGCGGGTGCTGGAGGCGATCCGGATCCACACCCAGAACGACATGAGCAAGGTGCGCTTCTACCAGGCGTCGAGCTCGGAGATGTTCGGCAAGGTGCGCGAAACGCCGCAGAAGGAGTCGACGCCGTTCCACCCGCGGTCGCCCTACGGCGTGGCGAAGACGTTCGGCCACTACATGACCGTCAACTACCGTGAGTCCTACGGTGCCTATGCCTGCTCGGGGATCCTGTTCAACCACGAAGGCCCGCGGCGCGGCTACGAGTTCGTGACCCGCAAGGTGACGCGAGCAGTAGCCCGAATTTCCCTTGGTCTGCAGGAGAACCTGGCCCTGGGCAATCTCGACTCGCGCCGCGACTGGGGTTTCGCCGGCGACTACGTCGAGGCCATGTGGATGATGCTTCAGCAGCCGGAGCCCGACGACTACGTCATCGCCACCGGCGAGACGCACTCGATCCGCGACCTGCTGGACGTGGCCTTCGGCCACGTCGGGATCTCTGACTGGTCGGGCCACGTCGAGCAGGACCCGCGGTTCTTCCGGCCGGCGGAGGTCGACCTGCTGATCGGCGACGCGTCGAAGGCTCGGGAGAAGTTGGGGTGGGAACCGAGGGTGAGCTTCTCCGAGCTCATCACGATGATGGTCGACCACGACATCAAGACAGAACGGCGCATCGCCGAACGCGACGACTGAATTTTCCTGGCGGGGCAGGCGTTGTTGCATGGTTGATCGCGATGTCCGAGACGTGGTCGCGCACCAGTACGGCGCCACGACGGCCCGGCTGGA
>DASSKL010000035.1 GCA_035690485.1 Mycobacteriales bacterium
TCACGAGCAGGCTCCCCTCGATGATCTCGTAGCGGAAGCCCGTCTCGGGCAGCACCAGCAGATCCTCGAGCGTCCACTCACCCGAGGCGGGGAAGGCGACCGCCACCTCGCTCACGAGGTCAAGAATGGCACGCCAACCGCGGCTCGCCACCGCCATCCACAGCCATCCGACGCCGACCCGCCAGTCACTGTCAGTCCGGGTCGGTAGCGTCGTCACCGTCGTCGCACCACAAGCCGGAGGAAGCGCTGTGACCCATCCCGAGAGCGGTCTAGAGGTGGCCCTCGCCCAGACCGAAGAGCTCACGGACGCGACCCTGCGCCGAGCGGGCGCGGTCATGCGTGAGCTGAAGAAGGCGAAGACCGCGGCGGCGACCGGCCAGGTCCGCGAACTGCGCCGGGCGCTCGCGGCGGCCGCCGAGATGGCCGGGCAGCTGGAGGCGGCAACCGCTGACGCGCAGGCGTCGTACGCCGTCGACGAAACCGCCTACCTGTCCTCCGGCGACTACGCCAAAGAGCTGCTGGCCGCCGCGGCCGGCCGTGGCCTGGCGATGTTCGAGGAGGACGAGCGGCTGCTGTGCTACCCGTCGCTCGTGCGTATCGTGCCCGGCGACGCGGCGGTCGAGATCGACCGCAAGCGCGAGCGCAGGCTGCGCCCGTCGGTGCTCGTCGACCGGCTTGCGGCCGTGCAGCAGCGGCCGCCGCGCTTCCGGGCCGAGCCGTTCCTCGAAAGCCTGCTGGCCGCCTACGAGCTGGTGGTGGGGCGAGAGGGCAAGCGGCCCGACGCCGTCGTGCGGCTCGACGCCGTGTGGGGCGTGCTGACGCTGCTGCCCGGGCAGGCAAAGGACTACACGAAGCCGGAGTTCGCCCGCGACCTCTACCTGCTCGACCAGAGCGGCGTGGTTGGCACCCGCTCGGGCCGGACGCTGCGCTGGCACGCAAGCAGCGGGACGCGCGGTTCTGGTGTGCTGACCACGGTCGCGCGCACCGGCCAGCAGCAGCGCTACTGGGGTGTGTCGTTCACCGCTGCAGGCCGGGCATGACTGCCCCCGGACACGCGCCCGTCAGCGGGGTGCTCGGCGGCGGCGTGCTCAAGGTCGACGACTACGCCGCCTTCCTCGCCGAGCACTACCTCGCCGATTACCTGCCGGGCGGCGGCGCGTCGGTGAAGATCGCGGTTATCGGGAGCGCCGGCGCCGCCGACCGGTTCGAGGCCGCCTTCGGTGCGGCAGCGGCCACAGGCGGCTGCGTCCACGTCTCGTTGGCTGCGGAGACCACGAAGCTGCACATGGTCGACCAGCTGTTCTTCGCCGTCTCCCGGCACGTCGACTGGGACCAGCTGGCCGCGACCCTCGTGCGGCAGGCCTTCGAGGCCGCGTCCTTCCCCGCGCCCGACGGGAGCACGCTGCGGGCTGCAGCGGTCGCGGAGCACCACGATGTCGACCCCCGCGAGCTCTACCGCAGCGTCCGCCGGCAGCTGGAGCAACGCCTGCTCGGCGACCTCGAGCTGGCGCCCGAGATGCGCCGCGCCGTCTTCCGCCTCGCCCAGGCCGAGCTGCGCGCCGGCGACGTCGACCGGGCGGAGCACGAAGCAGTGCTCGCTTGGTTGCGCGGCGAGCTGCGATCGGTGAGCGCTGTGCGCCCGGCGCTGATCTACACCCGGATCGGCCGGCACAACGCGCGAGACATGCTCTCGTCGCTGTCGAGGCTGCTCCTCACCACGGGCCACGCCGGCCTGGTGCTGCACCTCGACTACACCCGGTTGGCCGAGGCCCGCCGACCACCCATCGACGAGCGCATTGGCATCTACTACTCCAAGGCGGCGACCCTCGACGCCTACGAGGTGCTGCGCCAGCTCATCGACGCCACCGACGAGCTGCGCGGGCTGCTCGCGGTGGCCGTGGTGCCGCCCGACCTCATGACCGACGAGAGCCGGGGGCTCCCCGCCTACACCGCACTCCAGCTCCGCGTGGCCGACGAGGTGCGGGACCGTCGACGGGCCAACCCCTACGCCGCCCTCGTCCGGCTGGAAGTCCGGCTTGAGGCGGTGTCATGACCGTCTCGTCACCGGATCGCATCCGCCTACGCCGGGCGGTCGAGGCGCTGCGCTCGGGCGTGCCCAGCTGGGACGCCGTGGCCGCGCTCGGCTCCGGCCAGCCGGAGGTGGAGGA
>DASSKL010000036.1 GCA_035690485.1 Mycobacteriales bacterium
CCGAGCACCATCGGCATCGGCACCAGCAGGCACACCGCGACGTGCGCGATGAGTCCGGTGATGTGGAACAGCGGGGCGACCGCGAGCACGACGTCGTGCTCGTCGAGCTGCATCCAGTCGCGGTAGGCCTGCGCGTTGAACACCACGTTGCCGTGGGTGTTCATGGCGCCCTTCGGCGTACCGGTCGTGCCGGAGGTGTAGGTGAGGAACGCGACGTCGTCGGCGTGGAGGTCGACCTCCGCCGGCCGCTGCCCGTCGTAGCGCGCGAGCAGCTCGACGAAGTCGAGGGTGCCGGCCGGCCGGTGCCGTTGCACACCGGCGAGCACGGTCGGCCGCTCGTCGCCGAGCAGGTCGATCTCCGAGGTGGTGACCACGGTCCGCACGCCGGTGCCGGGCACCACCCCGGCGGCGACGTCGGTCCAGAGCGACTCCAGCGTGATGAGTCCCGTCGCGCCGGAGTCCTCGAGGACGTAGCCGAGCTCGCGCTCCTTGAGCATCGGGTTGACCGACACCATCACGGCGCCGGCCTTCCAGATGGCGAGCATCGCCAGCACGAACTGCGGCACGTTCTGGAGGTAGACGGCTACCCGGTCGCCGCGCGCCACTCCCGCATCGACGAGCCCGGCCGCGAGCGCGTCGGACATCCGGTCGGTCTCGTGCACGGACAGCGTGCGGCCGAAGTAGTGCAGCAGCGGCGTCTCCCCCGAGCGGTCGACGGCCCCGCGGAACATGTCGAGTGCGTTGTCGTACTCGACCTCGATGTCCGCCGGCAGACCGTCGCCGTAGCGGCCGAGCCACGGCCGCTGCTCGTAGGGACTCGCGCTCATCGCCGCTGCGACCTACCGGATCGCGATCGGGTTGACCGGCGCACCGGTGCCGTTGACGACCTTGAGGGGGGCCGCGGCGTAGAGGAAGTCGTAGCGACCGTCCTCGGCGCACGCAGCTGCCAGGTCGTCGAGCCAGGCGATCTCGGTGAACGTCACGCCGAGCCAGCTCATCAGCGCGACGTGCAGCGGCAGCGTCACGCCGGACTCGGGGTCGACGGTCACCTCGTTGGCGATCGTGTCGGTGACGAGATTGGGCACCTCCTGCTCCTGGAACCACTTCACGAGGTCGAGGCTGTAGGTCAGCCCGGGCTCGACGAAGTTGCCGTAGAACTCCTCCCGGCTGATCTTGTAGAAGCGGGCGATCCAGCCGGTGCGGATGACGAGCACGTCGCGCTTGCGCAGCTCGACGCCCTGGCGCTCGGCGCAGGCCAGCAGGTCTTTGTGGGTGAACGTCTCACCCGGGTCGAGGCACTCCTTGCCGCGGTGGCGGGCCATGTCGAGCAGCACGCCGCGGCCGACCACACCCCGTTCGGCGATCGGCAGCACGCCCGCCTTGCTCATGCCGTCGACGGTGAGCTTGGCGTCGTAGCCGTTCCAGATCTGCTCGCCGAACCACACGTGGCCGAGGGCGTCGTACTGCGTCGAGCCCTGCAGGAAGCAGACCATCATGTCGTCGGCGTACTCCAGGCCCCCCGGGAACTCCGGCCCCTTGCCGGCGAGCCACACGCCCTTGTCGATGACGTTGTAGCGCTGCGCGCCGCTGCGGCCCGGCCAGACCGGATCTCCCTCCGGGTTGGCCATCTTCACCTGCAAGGTGAAGACCTCGCCGGACTTGATGCACCCGGCTGCTTTGACCACCATTTCGGGGGTCAGGTAGTTCAGCGAGCCGACCTCGTCGTCGGGGCCCCACTTGCCCCAGTTCTTCGGCGCGCCCTTGAGCAGCACGTCGGCGGTCGGGACCTGCTTGGGAATCGCTTCCGTCATCGGCGTGCGCTCCTCCGGGCAATGGTGACGGGTGCCTGCAGACGTACACGTACAGCGTGGATCGGAGCGTTCACTGGGTTGACGTCGATGTCAAGGTCAGGCTTCACTTTCGTCGCTGAACCGTGATCCGCGGCGCGCCGGATGCGTCGGGAGTCGGTTTCCCGGTCGGTCCGCTATCGCATGTCAACCTGGTGTAAGACACACCGAGGGAGGCCCCGATGGGCAGCGCAGCGCAGCGAAACCGGACACCGCGGCGGCCGGAGCCCTGGCGATGACGGATTCGTCCGCATCGCCGGTCCGCAACCGCGGGGAGAAGACCCGGGCGAAGCTGCTGCGCGCGGCGCGCACGGTGTTCGAGCGCGACGGCTTCATCGAGGCGCGGATCAGTGACATCGCCAAGTCGGCCGGAGTGTCGCACGGGACCTTCTACACGTACTTCTCGTCGAAGGAGGAGATCTTCCGCGAGCTCGTGACCGAGCTGCAGTCCGAGCTGGCCCGACCGCACGAGCCTCCCGCCGAAAGCCGTCCGTCCGACCCGGTGAGCCGCATCGACGCCGGTAACCGGGCCTACCTGGAGGGCTACCGCCGCAACGCCAAGCTGATGGCCACGCTGGAGCAGGTGTCGACCTTCAACGACGAGATGCGTGAGCTGCGCAAGTCGACGCGCGGCCTGTTCGTCGAGCGCAGCGCGCGGTCGATCCGCCGGTGGCAGGAGCAGGGGGTGGCCGACCCGCAGCTCGACCCGCGAGTGGCGTCGAGCGCCTTGTGCAACATGGTCGACCGCTTCGCCTACGTGTGGCTGGTGCTGGGCGAGGAGTTCGACTTCGACGTGGCCGCGACGACGCTCACGAGACTGTGGTGCCAGGCCCTCGGCATGTCGGTGGGCGACGCCGAGGTGCGGCCGCTACCGAAGGGCAGGGCCCGGGTGGGCGGCCGCACACCGCGGACGCGGCGGGTCGGCGCCGAGAGCAGCGGCTGACCGCAGGGGGCTCAGCGGCGTAGCTGCTCGCCCCACTGCGTGCTCTCGCGCAGGGTGGGCTTAAGGATCTTCCCGCCGGGGTTGCGCGGCAGCGGGTCGGGGCGGATGACCACGTACTGCGGCACCTTGAAGTCGGCGAGCTTCTCGCGAGCGAAGGCGACCAGCTCTCCCGGGTCGACGGTCGCGCCCGGCTTCGGTACGACGACCGCGCCCACCTTCTCGCCCATCATCTGGTCGGGCACGCCGACGACCGCGACCTCGTAGACCGCGGGGTGCGTCGCCAGGGCGTTCTCGACCTCGACCGAGTAGACGTTCTCGCCGCCGCGGTTGATCATGTCCTTGATCCGGTCGACGATGTAGGTGAGACCCAGCTCGTCGACGCGGGCCAGGTCGCCCGTGTGCAGCCAGCCGTCGACGAACGTCGCGGCAGTCGCCTCCGGCTTGTTCCAGTAGCCCGCGACGATGTTCTGGCCGCGGATGAGCAGCTCGCCCACGCCGGTCTGCGGGTCGGGGTCAGCGACCTCGAGGTCGATCACGGGTGCCGCGAAGCCGACGCTGTCGGCGTGGTCGCGGGCGAACTCGTCGGGCAGGAACGTCGAGACCGACGACGTCTCGGTCAGTCCGAAACCGTTGCCCACGCGGGCGTTCGGGAACGACTGCTTGATCTTGCCGACCAGGTCGGGAGCGATCGGCGCCCCGCCGTAGGTGCAGAACTGCACGGCCGACACGTCGAACTCGCCGAAGTTGGGCTGGTTGATCGCCAGCCAGTAGATGGCCGGCACGGTGATGACGAGGTTGACCTTCTCGTCCTGCACCGCGCGCAGGAACTCCTGCACCTCGAACGCCGGCATGATGACGGTCGAGCCACCGATGGCCGCCATGACCAGCAGTTGGCTGTTGCAGCCGGTGACGTGGAACAGCGGCACCGAAACCAGGGTCTTCTGGTCCTCGCCCCGCCGCGGGATGCGCAGGCAGCGCAGGCAGGTCTCGACGTTTGCCAGGAAGTTCTCGTGGCTCGTCATCGCGCCCTTGGGGAAACCCGTCGTGCCGCTCGTGTAGAAGATCGCGGCCAGGTCACCCTGCTGCGCGCTGTCGTCGACGTACGGCGTGCCGCTCGGCATCGACTCGTCCTCGCGGAAGACGTACGACGCGCCGGAGTCCTCGAGCACGTAGTCGACCTCGGGATCGGTGAACCGCGTGTTCACCGGCACGACGACCGCGCCGCTCAGCACGGCGCCGTAGAAGGCCTCGACCCATCGGATGCCGTTGGGCAGCCGGATCGCCACCCGGTCGCCGCGGTTGATGCCCTTGTCGCGCAGCCCGCCGGCCACCGCGGCCGCGCGGTCCCAGATCTCCCGGTAGGTCACCCTCTCGCCGCCGAGCTCGTAGAGCGCCTCGTGGTCAGGCACCCGTTCGACGGTCGCCCGCAGCATCGCGACCAGCGACCGCGGTAGGTCGACGTAGCGCTGGATGCCCTGCGCGTCGCGCTCGACGCCGGAGTACTCGAACGGCCTGATTGGCTGGGCGGACATGCGAAGTCTCCCTTCGTGCCGCGGTGCGCAAAGCCTCGGCCTCGGTTGACGCCGATGTCAAGGTCACCGCCTCTTGACCTTGACATCGATGTCAATTCGGCTGAGGCTCAGGGGCATCCGCGGCCGGCACGGCGGACGTGCCGACCCCCGCCGTCGAAAGGCGCGAGAGGCATGACGAACGACGCCGAGCTGGCCGGTCTGCGCACTGCCCGTCGCATGTCGCACGGCGAGCAGCTGGCGCGCATGGCACGGCGGCGGCCGGACCACGTCGCCTTCCGGTTCGAAGGGATCGATCGCACCTTCGGCGAGCTCGACGAGCGGGTCACCAGACTGGCCAACGCACTCGCGGACCGCGGCGCGCAACCCGGCGACCGGGTCGCCGTGCTGATGACGAACCGCCTCGAGGTGGTCGAGTCGTATCTCGCCTGTGCGCGGCTGGGCGCCGTCTGCGTGCCGGTCAACTTCCGGCTGGTCGCCGACGAGGTCGCCTACATCCTCGAGGACAGCGGCTCGGTCGCGCTCATCGTCGACGCGGGCCTCGCCGAGCTGGCCGCGAAGGTACGGCCGCCGCTCAAAGCGCTGCGGGCGACCATCGTCACCGGCGGGGCCGCGGACGCCGCCGGGGCGGGCGCCGAGGACTACGAGACCGTGCTCGCCGCGGCCTCGGCCGAACCGCCGATGATCGACGTCGAGGAGCACGCGCCGGCGTTCATCATGTACACCTCGGGCACGACCGGACGTCCCAAGGGCGCCGTCCTGTCGCACTTCAACCTCTACATGAACACCTACAACCTCATGGTCACCGAAGGCATCTTCGGCGAGGACGAGGTGTGGTTGTCGGGCCTGCCGTTGTTCCACATCGGTGGCCTCAACGGCATCCTCCCCTACCTGCTGCTGGGCGGGACCTCGGTGATCTTGCCGTCCGGGCAGTTCGACGCGGCCGAGGTCGTCGACATCTTCGAGCGTGAGAAGATCACCGGCTGCTACTTCGTCCCGACCCAGTGGCAGCAGATCTGCGCGGTCCCCGGCATCGGCGACCGGCAGCTGCACCTGCGTCGCATCTCGTGGGGCGCCTCGGTCGCGCCCCCCTCGGTGCTGCAGGCGATGGCCGACACGTTCCCCGGCGTGCCCAACTACAACGCGTTCGGGCAGACCGAGATGAGCTCGGTCACCTGCGTGCTGCTGGGCGAGGACGCCGTCCGCAAGATGGGCTCCGTCGGCACGCCCGTGATGAACGTCGAGGTACGCATCGTCGACGACGAGATGAAGGACTGCGGGGTCGACGAGATCGGCGAGATCGTCTACCGCGGCCCCACCGTGATGCAGGGCTACTGGAACAAGCCGGAGGCGACCGAGGAGGCGTTCCGCGGCGGCTGGTTCCACTCCGGCGACCTGGTACGCCGCGACGCCGAGGGCTACATCTACGTCGTCGACCGCAAGAAGGACATGATCATCTCCGGTGGCGAGAACATCTACTCCGCCGAGGTCGAAGCGGCGATCGACGCCCACCCGGGCGTGCGGGAGGTGGCCGTCATCGGCATCGCGCACGAGCGCTGGGTGGAGACACCGTGCGCGATCATCGTGCCCGTCGACCCGGCCAACCCACCCTCGCAGCAGGACATCATCGACTGGTGCAAGGACCGGCTGGCGTCGTACAAGAAGCCGACCAAAGTGGTCGTCACCGAGGTGCTGCCGCGCAACGCCAGCGGCAAGGTGCTCAAGACGCGGCTGCGGGAGTCGTACGCCGCGTCCTGAAGCCCGCCGTCGGCGAGCCGGCCGGCCGCCGGCCTTGTTGAGGGTTCCGACCGAGGCCTACGACGGTGTTGGTGGCCGGCGTACCGTGCCCATGGATGTCCGCCTTTCAGCTACTTGAAGGCGAGCGGGTTGATCGGTGACCCGACCCCGTTGGTGAACTTCAACGGCGGCGCGCAGAAGAAGAACTCGTAGACGCCGTCCTGCGCGCAGTCGGCCGCCAGCTCCTCGAAGTCGAGGATCTCGCCGAGCGTCATGCCCATGTCGCGGATGAGGACCATGTGCACGTTGAGCACCTCGCCCTCGATCTCGCCGGGCAGCACCTCGATGGCCCAGTTGTCCGAGCAGACCGCGGCCACGCCGTGCGCGTGCAGCCACTCGACACACGCCATGCCGAGCCCGGGCTCGCCGGCCATGAACTCGACCGCGTTGGCGTCGGTGCGGAACTTCTTCCGCCAGCCGGTGCGGAACAGCAGGATGTCGCCTTCCCGGACCTCGACTCCGTGCTGCTGCGCCGCCCGGTCGAGGTCGTCGGGGGTGATGACGTGACCCGCCTCCAGCCAGTCGACGCCGGCGAGCCGGGCGATGTCGAGCAGCACGCCGCGCCCCGCGATTCCCTTCGCCTGCTTGTCGATGGAGCATCGCTTGGCGCCGTGCACGGACACGTTGTCGACGTCGTAGCCGTTGTAGAGCTTGCCGTCGTAGAAGACGTGCCCGAGCGCGTCCCACTGCGAGCCCGCCTGCAGGGGCATGAACACGTAGTCGTCGGCGTAGCGGAACGCGCCGGGGAACACCTGGTCGGCACCGGTCTCCGACATCAGCCGCACCGGGTTGATGCGCCCGCCGCCGGGCTGCGGGCCGGCCGCGTCGAGCGGGATGCCGAGGTCGAAGGTCACGCCGCGGCGCACCAGGCCGGCCGCGGTGACGAGCCGTTCGGGAGTGATGAGGTTGACGGTGCCTCGCTCGTCGTCGGCGCCCCAGCGGCCCCAGTTGCTGACGCGCTGCCCGATGGTCCGAAAGTCGTCCATGTGCTCCTGCTCCAGTCAGCGTGATGGTTGGTCGGCGAAACGCTCGCGCAGCTCGCGCTTGAGCACCTTGCCGGACGCATTGCGCGGCAGCTCGTCGACGAAGAAGACGCGACGCGGCTTCTTGTAGCCGGCGAGGTATTCCTTGCAGTGCGCGATGATGCCGTCCTCGCTCGCCTGCACGTCGACGCGCAGCTGCACGACGGCGACCACGTTCTCGCCCCACATGTCGTCGGGCAGCCCGATGACGGCGGCTTCCGCGACGGCCGGGTGCTGGTAGAGCACCTCCTCGACCTCGCGCGAGTAGACGTTCTCCCCGCCGGTCAGGATCATGTCCTTCTTGCGGTCGACGATGTAAAAGTTGCCTTCCTCGTCGATCTTGGCGAGGTCGCCGCTGTGGAACCAGCCGCCGGCAAACGCCTCCGCCGTCGCCCCGGGGTTGTTCCAGTAACCCTGGGTCACCTGCGGCCCGCGGATGACCAGCTCGCCGACCTCCCCGGTTCCGACGTCGTTCATCGCGTCGTCGACGACGCGCACCATGCCCAGCGGCATCGGCTTGCCAACCGACACGAGCAGGTCCGGCTTCTCCTCCAGCCCACGCAGGTGCTGGTCGTACGGGTGGTACAGCACGTTGCCCGCGAGCTCGGTCATGCCGAACCCGGTGGCGAACTGCGCGTTGGGGAAGCGCTTCATGCCCTGGCGCAGCACCTCCGCGGGCATTGCCGCGGCACCGTAGCCGATGCGCCGGATGGTGCTGACGTCGTGCTCGTCGAACGCCGGGTGGCGCAGCAGCATGCTGAACATCGTCGGCGCGACCGTGGTCTCCTCCACGGCGTACCTCTCGATGTGCTGCAGCAGTGCAAGCGGCTCGTAGGCCCGCATCAGCACGAGCGTGCGCGCGCGCAGGTGCAGCATGAGGATGCCGTAGCCGGCGACGTGGCACAGCGGCCACGGGAACAGCGACGGGCCGGTGATGTCCGACGGCCACTGGATCGCGGAGTTCGACACCGCCGCCACGAGGTTGGCGTGCGAGAGCATCGCGCCCTTCGGCAGCCCGGTCGTGCCGCTGGTGTAGATAAGCCAGGCCAGGTCGTCGGTGTCGACGTCGTCCGGCGGCTCCTCGGGTGACGCCTGCTGCACGAGCGGCTCGAGGGCGGTGGTGCCGTCGGGCGCGCCGGTCGGCTCGCAGCCGATGCACAGGACACGGCGTACGCCGGTCGCGCCGGCGACCTTCGTCGAGACCTCGGCGTACTTCGGCTCAGTGATCATCAAGGTCGAGCCGGAGTCGCGGACGATGTGCTCGATCTCCCGCGGCGCCAGCCGGTAGTTGACGAAGACCAGACACATGCCGGCGCGGGGGATCGCGTAGTAAGCCTCGACGTACTCCGGCAGGTTCTCGGCGAGGATCGCCACCCGCTCGCCCTTCGCGCCCAGCGTCAGCATCGCGTTGGCGGTGCGGTTGATGCGGTCGAGGAACTCGCGGTAGGTCCAGCGGTCGTCACCGAACATCATCGCGGTCGCGTCGGGTGCCCGGCGGGCCGAGAACGCGACGATGTCGCTCAGCAGCATGCGGTTGACGGTCATCGAAATCTCCCCTCAGCGTCCGACGTAGTGGGGCTCGCGCTTCTCGAGGAACGACCGCACACCCTCGCGGTGGTCCTCGGTCTGGAACAGCTCGCCGAGCGTCGCGCTGACCCATCGGCCCAGGTCGGTCCAGTCGGGGTCGAGCGCGGCGCGCAGCCCTCGCTTGATGGCGGCCGCGGCCAGCGGCGGGTTCGCAGCGATCGTGTCGGCCAGCACGAGTGCTTCGTCGAGCAGCAGGTGGTGCGCCGTGACCTGCTGTATCAGACCGATCTGCCGCGCCTCCTGCGCCTCGATCACCCGGCCGGTGAACAGCAGCTCGGCGGCACGGGCGCGGCCGACCGCCTGGGCCAGCAGCCCCAGACCGGGCACGTCGCAACACAGGCCGCGCTTGATGAACAGCTCGCCGAACTTCGCCCGCTCGGACGCAATGCGGATGTCGGCCATCAGCGCCAGCTCCATGCCCCAGCCGACGGCCGCCCCGTTGACCGCTGCCACGACCGGCACGTCAGTGTGCAGCAGGGCGTCGGCGGCGGGGGTGAGGCGTGGGGTGCGGACGAGGTCGGTCGGCGGTGCCTCACCACCGCCCATGATCTCCCGCACGTCGTCGCCGGAGCAGAACGCCGGGTCGGCACCGGTGATGACCAGGCAGCGCTCCTTCGTCTCCCGCACCGCCTGCTCGAGCTCGGCGTAAGTCTGCCGGCGCAGCGCGTTGCGCACGTCGGGCCGGCGGATCGTGAGGATGCCGACGTGGCCGCGCACCTCGTAGTCGATGTCGTCGTACACAGCTGCTCCTGGTCGGTTGCGGTCAGGCGGGGTGGTCGAGGTAGGCCGGGTTGCTGACCAGCAACCGAGCCCGTACGTCGTCGCGCAGCGCCTCGACGAGCTGCGGCAGCCGGTCGTCGCCGATCTCCCGGCTGCGCACGAGCCGGGCCAGCTCGGCGTCGTCGGCCACCCCGAGCTCGGCGAGGCGTCGCTCGTGTCGCGGCTGCTCCTCGGGCGACTGCTCGAGCTCGCGTTCGACGGTCTTCAGGACGTTGACGGCGACCCTGGCGTGGAACTGCACGTTGCCCTGGGTCGCGGCCATGACCTCGCCCTCGAGGAACTCGCGGACCGCCTCGACCAGCTCGGCCAGCGTCGGCCGCCCGTAGAGCGAGGCGTTCACAGCCGGTCTCCGATCAGCAGCAGGACGTCGTGCTCCTGCTCGGCGACCCGCCGGCCGATCGCGGCGAGCTCGACCGAGCGGACCGCGCCGGAGGTGTGCCGCTGCGCCTGGCGCATGCAGCCGATGCCCCAGCGCACCGTGCCGGCGACCTGCCACCAGAACACCGCGTCGGGGTCGACCGGGCGGCCACTCTCCGCTTCGTACGCCGCGAAGAGGTCCGCATAGTCACCGAAGCCGCCGACCGGCTTGCCGGCACCGAAACGCCAGGCCTTGACGCAGAGCCAGCCGAGGTCCTCGTAGGGGTCGCCGACGTGCACGATCTCCCAGTCGAGCACCGCCCGGATGCCGGTCTCGTCGACGATGAGGTTGCCGTGGCGGAAGTCCCCGTGGACGACGGCGCGACCGGAGGGCGCCGGGCGGTGGTCCGCGAGCCAGCGCAGGCCCAGCTCCAGCACCGGGCTCGCCCAGCCGGCGTCGTCGAGGGCGGCGACCGACGCCGCCACCGGGTCGCCGGGGTCGTCGAGCGAGGGCACGTCGGACAGCGGGATCCCGTGGATGCGCGCCAGGATCCGGCCGCACTCGGCGGCGAGCCGGGGCCGGACGGCGGCGAACCGCTCGTCGCGCAGGATGCGACGCGCGATGGTCTCGCCGTCGACGTGCTCCATGAGGATGAACGGCGCGCCCAGCGCGTCGCCGTCACCCGCGTGCGCGATCAGCCGCGGCTCGGGGACGCCCGCGGCCGCGGCAGCCGCGATCGCCTGCGCCTCGCGCACCATGCCGTCGGGCCGCGGCTGACCCGGGGTGTCGCGTCTCAGCACCAGCCGGCGACGGGTCCTGTCGTCCACGGCTTCGAACGACCAGGTCTCCCGGCTCGCCCCGCCGGAGAACCGGCGCAGGTCACGCACCTGCACACCGGCGCAGCCGAGCGCGTCGGGGAGGAATGCCTCGAGCTGCGCGAGCAGCGTGGCTGCTGCGTCTGCACCCGGCATGCGCCTTCCCGTCCAGCTGCTAGTTCGTGACGACGCCCTTGGGGGCTTCCTGCTTCATGAAGCCGAACATGTAGCCGGCGACGCGGCGCATCTGGATCTCCTCCGCACCCTCGGTGATGCGGTAACGGCGGTGGTGCCGGTAGATGTGCTCGAAGGGCTTGTGGCGCGAGTAGCCGAGTCCGCCGTGGACCTGCATCGCGCGGTCGGCGGCCTCGCAGCACAGCCGGTTGGCCCAGTAGTTGCACATCGAGACCTGCTTGCTGGCCGAGAACGGGCCGTAGCTGTCCATCTGCCAGGCGGTCTTGTGGATCAGCGCGCGCAGCATCTCGCACTGCGTCTGCAGCTCGACCAGGGGGAACTGGATCGCCTGGTTGGCGGCGAGCGGCTTGCCGAAAGGCTTGCGCTCCTGGGCGTAGGCCACCGACTCGTTGATGCAGTACTGCGCCGCCCCGAGGCTGGAGGCGGCCTGGCGGATGCGGTTCTCGTTGAAGAAGTGCTGCACCACCTGCAGGCCGCGCCCCTCGCCGCCGAAGATGGCGTCGTTGGGCACGCGGATGTCGGTGAACGACACGTGGGCATGGTCGGTCGGCATGTTGAAGGTCCAGAGGAACTCCTCGACCTTGAAACCCGGGCTGTTCGTCGGCGTGAGGAACGCCGTGATGCCCTGGGCGTCGCCCGGCTTGCCGCTGGTACGGGCGAAGATCAGGTCGTACTGCGCGGCGTGGATCCCGGTGTTCCAGGTCTTCTCGCCGTTGATGACCCACTCGTCGCCATCGCGCTCGGCGTGGGTCTCCATGAACGTCGCGTCCGAGCCGTGGTCGGGCTCGGTGATGCCGAAGGCAAACCCGCGCCGCCCCTCGGCCAGGTCGTCGATCCACTCCTTCTTCTGCGCCTCGGTGCCGTAGTTGACCATGAGCAGCAGGCCGACGTTGTTGCCGACGATGGCGTGCTCGTTCTGCAGGTCGCAGTGCAGGCCGAGGCCCTTGCTGGCGAGGTGCTCGCGGATCACCGCCATGCCGAGGTTGGTGCCGTCCTTGCCGCCGTACTCCTTCGGGAAGGGGTAGCGGTAGTGACCGGCGGCGTCCGCCCGCCGGCGCGCCTCGTGCAGCAACAGCTCCCACTCGCGGTTGGGCAGGCCTCCACGGTCCCAGTCGGTGCGGGCGTCCTCGCGCCGATGATCGAAGAAGCGGATGTTGTCGTCCTGCTGCTCCAGCGGCTTGATCTCGCGCTCGATGAAGTCATCGAGCTCCTGGAGGTAGGCGGCGAGGTCTGCCGGCAGCTCAAAGTCCATGGCGCGCGTTCTCCGCCCCGTGAGATGTAGACGTCCGGCCACTCAAGTTGATTCCGACGTCAATGTCAAGCGGGGGGTTCCGGCAACGCCGCCGGCGGGCCTACACGTCGCGGAGTGCGCGCCGCATGATCTTGCCGGTGGTCGTGCGCGGCAGGTCGTCGATGAACACGATCTCGCGAGGCATCTCGTGCGGCGCGAGCCGGCTGCGGACGTGCGCGCGCAACGTGTCGGCGAGGTCGTCGTTCGGCTCGAAGCCGGGACGGAGCACGACGAAGGCCTTGGGCACCTGGCCGCGTCGCTCGTCGGGGACGCCGATGACGGCGGACATCGCCACCGCCTCGTGGGCGCCCAGGCAGTTCTCGATCTCGCCGGGGCCGATCCGGTAGCCCGCGGAGTTGATGACGTCGTCCTTGCGCGACTCGAACCAGACGTAGCCGTCCTCGTCCATCACGCCGAGGTCGCCGCTGAGCAGCCAGTCGCCGAGGAACTTCTCCTCCGTCGCCTGCGGGTTGCGCCAGTACTCCAGCATCGTCAGCGGGTGGTGGCGGTCGACGGCGATCTCCCCGCTCTGCCCGATGACCGGCTTGCCCTCGTCGTCGAGGACGGCGACGATCGTGCCGGGCAGCCCGCGCCCGAGCGAGCCCGGCTTGACCGGGAAGACCTTCGCACTGTTGCCGCACATGCCGTTGAGCTCGGTCTGGCCGTAGGCCTCGTTGACGGCCGCGCCGAAGAACTCCTCGCTCCAGGCAAGCAGGTCGGCACCGAGCGCCTCACCCCCGGAACAGATCGACCGGAAGTAGAAGTCTCCGCCCGGCAGCCCGGCGGCACGGATCATCCGCAGCGCCGTGGCCGGCAGCAGGGTCAGCGTGATGCGGTGCTCCCGCATCAGCCACACGGCGCGCTCGGCGTTGAACGCCGGCTCGAGGTCGACGACCACCGGCAACCCGTAGAACCACGCGGGCACCAGGATGTCCATGATCCCGGCGATCCAGGCCCAGTCGGCCGGTGACCACAGCACGTCCTCGGGCTGCGGGTAGAAGTCGTAGACCGCCTCGAACGCCGGCACCTCGCCGAAGACGATGCGGTGCGCGTGCAGGGCGCCCTTCGGATCACCGGTGGTGCCGGAGGTGTAGATCAGGAAGGCGGGGTCCTCAGCCGCCGTGTCGACCGGCGTGAAGTCGGCGGATGCCCCGTCGAGCAACTGCTGCAGCCCGTACTCGCCCTCCTGCGACTCACCGATGACGATGATCGTGACCCCGGTGCCGGCCACCGCCTCACGCACCTTGTCGGCATTCGCCTGCGAGGTGATGACGGCCTTGGCCTCCCCGTTGCGCAGCCGGTAGGACAGCGCGTCGGGCCCGAACAGCGACGACAGCGGCAGCGCGATGGCGCCCATCCGCCACAGCCCGACGTAGCAGAACCCGGTCTCGAACGACGCCGGGTTGACGACCGCGACGACGTCGCCGCGCCCGATACCGAGCCCCAGCAACGCGTTGGCGAGCCGGTTGGCCCTGTCGCGGACGTCGCCGAAGGTGTAGTCCTTCGAGCTCCGGTCACGGGCGATGATCGTCAAGGCCCGAGCGTCCATGTCGTGGTCGTCGAGGCAGGCGACGCCCAGATTGAAACGCTGCGGAATGTCCAGAGTGCGGTAGTCGATCTGTGACCACAGCTCGTCGTAACCGGTGACCCGCTTCAACATGGGCTGACGCATAGGGGCTCCCTCCCGGACGCGCGGCGGACGATGCAGCCCGCAGGCTCGCCAGCGAAGCCGCGTTGCGAGGTGATGTCAACCTCTGCGTTTCGCACGTACGATGACCGCATGCTGCTCGCCGTGATCGCGCTGCTGCTCGTGGTCTTCGTCGTCCTGCCGCTCGTCGGCATGGCCCTGTGGTTCGTCATCAGCACTGCCGTGGTGGGCCTCGTGATCGGCGCGCTCGGACGCCTCATCGTCCCGGGCAAGCAGTCGATCAGCATCCTCGCGACGATCGCGATCGGCATCGCCGGCTCGCTGATCGGTAGCGCGATCGGCCACATCGTCGGGGTCGGCGGGTTCGGCACCGTGCTCCTCGAGCTCGGCGTGGCGGCAGCCGGCGTGGTGGTCGTGAGCAAGCGCAACCCGGCCCTCGGTACCGGCGGGCGCACGCCGCTGTCGCGCTGACGGCGCGCGCATGGCCGTAGAGACCCCGGATCAGCTGCTCGACCTGATGCCGTTCGCCCGCACCGTGGGCATCGACCTCGTCGAGGTCGGCGCCGACCGGGTCGTCGGCCGCCTCGAGTGGGCGCCCGAACGCTGCACCAGCGCGGAGGTGATGCACGGCGGCGCGCTGATGGTGCTGGCCGACACCTGCGGGGCCGTGTGCGCCGTACAGCACCTGCCCGAAGGCGCGGGCACGTCGACGATCGAGTCGAAGACCAACTTCTTCCGCGGTCTGCACGGCGGCAGCGTGACCGCGACCAGCGTCCCGCTGCACGCGGGGCGCAGCACGATCGTCGTCCAGACCGAGATGCGCGACGGCGACGGCAAGCTGATCGCGATGACCACGCAGACGCAGGCGGTGCTTCAGCGCTAGGGCCGCAGCGGCCGCGGTGTTGGTCAGGCCGGCAGGTCGACGAGCTGCCCCAGGGTCGCCCGGTGCGCGTCGGCGGTGCCGAGGGCGATCGAGGTGCTCTTGGCCCGCTTGAGGTACAGGTGCGCCGGGTGCTCCCAGGTGAACCCGATGCCGCCGTGCATCTGCACGCACTCCTCGGCCGCGCGCACGGCGAGCGGCGAGACGAACGCCCCCGCGACGGCCACGGCCACCGGGATGTCGTCGTCGGCACGGGCGCAGCAGTCGGCGGCGTAGCGGGCGACCGCGCGAGCCTGGACCAGGCCGGCCCAGAGGTCGGCCATCCGGTGCTTGAGCGCCTGGTAGGAGCCGATCGGGCGGGCGAACTGGTAGCGGCTCTTGGTGTAGTCCAGCGACATCTCGAGGCAACGCTCAGCCAGGCCGAGCTGCTCTGAGGCGAGCATCGCGGCACCGGCGTACAGCGCCGCGTGGAATGCGCGTTCGGCCTGCTCGCCGGTGGCGATCTCCCGGCCGGCAACGCCGTCGAAGCGCAGGTCGCAGAGCGGCCGGGTCAGGTCCAGCGAGACGACCGGGGTGCGCTGCAGGTCGGCAGCATCCACGACGTAGAGCGAAGGCTTCCCGGCGGCGAGGGCCGGCACGACGACCAGGTCGGCCGGCAGCGCGTCGACGACGCTCGTGACCGATCCGGTCAGGCGACCGCCGTCGGCGCTGACGACAGCCGGGAAGGCCGCTCCTGGCGCCGTCGCGAAGCTCACCCCAAGGGTGCCGGTGCGCGCGCCGGAAGCCAGCGCGGTGAGCTCGTCGTGCGCGCCTGCGACGGAGAGCGCGACGGTGGCGAGCACGGCGCTGCCGAGGAAGGGCACCGGAGCGACGGCGCGACCCAGCTCCTCCATGACGACGGCGGTCTCCCGCAGCGAGGCTCCCGCGCCCCCGTCGTCCTCCGTCACCGGCAGGCCGGCCAGCCCCATCTCGTCGGACAGCGTCCGCCACAGCGCGAGGTCGTAGCGCTCGTCGGTCTCGACCCGGGCGAGCACCTTGGTCCAGTCGGCGCGGTCGGCCAGCACGCCGCGCACGCTGCGCCGCAGCTCCTCCTCGACGTCGCTGTAGAGAAGGTCGGCGGGGGCGCTCATCGGGGCAGGTCCTTCCAGGCGACGTCCTTGTCGATGCGGATCTCACCGGGCAGCCCGAGCACGCGCTCGGAGATGATGTTGCGCAGGATCTCCGACGTACCGCCCTCGATGGAGTTGCCCTTCGACCGCAGGTAGGCGAACCCGGGCGACCGGCCGTAGAAGTCCACCTTCGTCGGGCGGCGCATGGTCCAGTCGTCGTAGCGCAGGCCCTCCTCGCCGAGCAGCTCCAGCAGCAGCCCGGACATCTGCTGGTTGAGCGTCGCGAAGACGAGCTTGTTGGCCGAACCCTCCGGCCCGGGTTCGCCCGCGCGCAGTTGCTGACGCAACCGCTCCCCGGCGAGCCGCGCGACCTCTGCGTCGACCCACAACCGCAGCAGCGCGTCGTGCATGCCCGGCGTGCGCAGCTCCGGACGGTCCCGCCAGGCCTGTGTGAGCAGCGAGATCATGCCGCCCTCGCGCGGAGCGGACCCGCCGCCGATCGCGACCCGCTCGTTCATGAGGGTCGTCTGCGCCACCCGCCAGCCGTCGTTGACCTCGCCGAGCCGCTGGGCGTCGGGGATGCGTACGTCGGTGAGAAACACCTCGTTGAACTCCGCCTCCCCGGTGATCTGCCGCAGCGGGCGGACCTCGACGCCGGGGTCGGTCATGTCGCAGACGAAGTAGGTCAGGCCGCGGTGCTTGGGTACGTCGGGGTCGGTGCGGGTGACGAGGATCGCCCACCGCGCCTCGTGCGCCATCGACGTCCACACCTTCTGGCCGTTGACGATCCAGTCGTCGCCGTCACGCACCGCACGCGTGGCGAGCGCCGCCAGGTCGGAGCCGGCGCCGGGCTCGCTGAACAGCTGGCACCACACCTCCTCGCCGGTCCAGAGCGGGCGCAGGTAGCGCGACTTCTGCTCGTCGGTGCCGAACGCGAGGATCGTCGGGGCGGCCATGCCGAGCCCGATACCGATGCGCCGGGGGTCGTTGTCGGGCGCGTGTACGGCGGCGAGCTCGGCGTCGACGACGCCCTGCCAGGCGCGCGGCAGTCCGAGGCCGCCGAGGCCGACCGGGAACTGCACCCAGGCCAGACCGGCGTCGAACCGGGCGCGCAGGAACTCCAGCCGGTCGGTGGCGGCCGGGTCGTGCTCGGCCAGGAAGCCGCGCACGCGGTCGCGCAGCTCGTCGGTGTTCGCGGGGGTCATGGGGCCAGCGTAGGGCGGCCCGCGGCGGTCACCCGGTGACACCTGCCAGCGCGAAGAACTCGGCCCGGGTCCGGGCGTCGTCGCGCAGCCGGCCGCGCAGCGCGGAGGTCACGGTCGTGGCGCCGACGGCCCGCACGCCGCGGATCGACATGCACAGGTGCTCGGCCTCGATGACGACGCCGACGCCGCGGGGGTGCAGCTGGTCGTCGAGCCAGCCGGCGACCTGCTGGGTGACGCGCTCCTGCACCTGCGGGGCGCGGGAGAACAGCTCGACGACGCGGGCCAGCTTGGACAGACCGAGGATGCGGTCGCCCGGCAGGTAGCCGACGTGCGCGACGCCGACGAACGGCAGCAGGTGGTGCTCGCAGACGCTGCGGAACGGGATGCTGCGGGCGAGGACGAGCTCGTCGTAGCCCTCGTCGTTGGGAAACGTCGTCGGCGCGAAGTCCGGCGGGTCGAACAGCTCGGCGTACATCCGCGCGACCCGGGCCGGGGTGTCCGCGAGGCTCTCGTCGGTGCGGTCGAGCCCGAGGGCGTCGAGCAGGTCGGCGACTGCACGCTCTGCGGCCACCTGATCGACCGGGCCGCGGCCGCGGACGGCGCGCAGCGGCGGGCGGCCTGCGGGGTCGACCAGTCGGGCTTGCTCGAGGACCGTCACCGCTTCGTGCAGCTCGCTCATGCCGTTCCCTCTCGCCGCGTCTACATCTAAAGTTAGCGCAGGCTATCTTTAGGAGCCAGCGGCGTCCACCCCGGTATGTCGAAGCCTCAGCCCCGGCTGACCGGCGCGTCGAACGGCGCCACCGTCGGCATCGGCCCCGAGGGCGCCTGCTGCGCGGGGCAGCCGGTCAGGATCCGGGCCATGGCGTCACGCTCGGGCGGCGTGACCCAGAGACCGTACTTCGCCTTGACGGCGACCTGACGGGCCACGTAGGCGCATCGGTAGGCCTTGTTCGGCGGCAACCAGCTCGCCGCGTCGGCGTCGCTCTTCTGCTCGTTCAGCACGCCGTCGACCGCGAGCAGCTCGAGCGGGTCGTTGGCGAAGGCGAGCAGCTTGCGGGAGATCCAGGCGAAGGCGCCGGTCTGCCACGCGTCGGACAGCGCGACCACGTGGTCGATCTGCACCTCGATCGACGTGCTCGGCCCGCGCCGGAAAGACATCGTCGTGCCGCTGTAAGGATCGGCGAGGATGCCGGAGAGTACGACGCAGCCGTGGGTGCCGGGCCTGACGGTCACGTCCCTCAGGTCCCTGCGCAGGATGTCGTTGCGGGTGTCGCAGCCGTTGCGGTCGGTGTCGGCCCACGCCTGCCCGAACCTGTCACGGCTGTAGCCGGTCTTCGGTGCGCGGCCCTTCACCGGCAGGCGCGACAGCAGCGCGGCGGCACTGCCCGCCGAGGTTCCGTTCGGGGCAGGCGTGGCGGGGGGAGCGATGACGGAAGCGCTCGCCGGCGCGGGTGCGACTCCGTCCCCGGACTCGGACATCGATCCGGCGCAGCCGGCGAGGACGGCGGCGGCGACCAGCGCTGCCGGCAGGCCGAGGAACCTCAACGGCGACGGCCCCTCAGCACGCCCTCGGCGCGCAGCCGCTCGATGTCCTCCCGCGCCATGCCCAGCTCCTGCAGCACCTCGTCGTTGTGCTCTCCCGGCAGCGGCGCGGGCCGGCGCACGGTGGGAGCGGTGCGCGACATGCGCACCGGCGACGGGATGACCTTGTAGTCACCCGCGACCGGGTGCACGCCGTCGGGCAACGCATCGACGATGTCGTCGAGGCTCGTCACAGCCGTGGCGGGGATGCCTAGCTCGCGGCACAGGGTCAGCCACTCCTGCGTGGTGCGGGTGGCGAGAATTCCTCGCACCTCGCGGTAGAGGAAATCGGAGTTGAGGATGCGTGCGCGGCCGTCTGCATATCTCGGATCGTCGATGAGGTCGTCCCGACCACCGATGCGGAACAACGTCTCGTAGTGCTCCTTGGAGTAGGGCAGCACGTTTATCCAGCCGTCGGCCGTCTGCTGCGGCCGACGCTCCGGCGTGAGGATGCGCGGGTAGCCCGCCTCGCGCAGCCGCGGCCGCGGGATCGCGCCGCTACCGTGCTCGACCAGCATGAACGCCGAGACGGCATCGACCATCGGGATCTCGATCCGCTGCCCCTCGCCGGTGCGTTGCCGGTGGAAGAGCGCCGCGAGAATGGCGTAGACGATCGTGAGGCCGGCGACCTTGTCGGCGAAGATGGTCGGGAGCAGGGCAGGCACACCCGTCACTCGTCGAGCGGTGTCGGCGACCCCGCTGGCCGACTGCACGATGTCGTCGTACGCCGGCTCCTCCGCCCGCGCGCTGTCGGAGGGAAATCCGTGCGCCTGGCAGTAGACGACGTCGGGTCGCACCGCGGAAATCGCGTCGTAGTCAGCGCCGAGCCGGCGCAGCGGCCCCGGCCGAAGGTTCGTGACGAAAACGTCACACCTGGCCGCCAACCGCAGAAGAATGTCGCGACCCGACTCGCTTTTGAGGTCGAGCGCGATATTGCGCTTGTTGCGCAAGAGGTTCAGCGAGATGCCGGACAATTGCGGGTGCGGGCCGGGGCCCATCACGCGGTTGGTGTCGCCGTTGGCACTCTCGACGGTGACCACGTCGGCACCCAGATCGCCCAGAATCTGCGTGGCCATCGGTCCCATGACCACCGACGTGAGATCGAGGACGCGGATGCCGGAAAGTGCGCCGGGCAGGGAGTCGGCAGTGCCGGAGCCAGAGGTCATCCGCGCAGTCTCTCAGGGAAAAAGTATCCGACCCGACGTTCTCATTCCCCGCGGGAGTGTCTAGGCTTGTCGATCACACACTTCCCCGCTGCGAAAAAGGCCCCCATGAAAATCAGCATCGATTCCTCTGACTCTCTCGACGACGCGCTGCGACTTGTCGGAGCTCTCTACGGCGTGACCCTGCAGGTCGGCGGCGCGGCTGAGAGCGCCAACGGTTCCGCCGACGGAGCCGCTCGCAGCAGGAGCAGCCGAAGCCAGAACGGCCGAGCAACCTCACGGGCCGGTCGCGCCCGCCGGAGCACCGGTGGTCGCCGTACCAGCCGGCGCCGCACCCCCACCGCGACCGACGTGCGCCAGTGGGCCCGTGACAACGGAATGGCCGTCAACGACCGCGGCCGCATTCCCACCGCCGTGCAGGCAGCCTTCCGCGAGGCCAACAGCCGCTGACGTCAGGCGTGCGAGCAGGGTGCCGGGGGACGCGCCGGTAAGAGGTCGGCCGGACGTGTGCTCACTTGGAAGTGCACCCGTCACGTGGCCGGATCTACTGCCACGCCGCCCCCGGGCCGCTGACCCGGGACGAACACGGGCCGGGCAGGCAGCTGTCCTGGCCGTCCGATGTGGTAGCCCTGCGCGTAGTCGACACCGAGGTGCCGAAGCAGCTCCACGGTCTCCTCGTCCTCGACGTACTCCGCGATCGTGGACTTGCCGAGGCCGTGCGCAGCGCTCACCATCGACGTCACGATCAGCTGATCCGCCCGGTCTGCTGCCAGATTCCGGATGAACTCTCCGTCGATCTTCAGGTAGTCGAACGGTAGGTACTTCAGGTAGTAGAAGGAGCCGTAGCCGGCGCCGAAGTCGTCGAGCGCGAACGCGCAACCCAGCGCGGTGATCCGGTCGACGAAACGCCGGGCGAGATCCATGTTGGTGATGGCCGCCGTCTCGGTCACCTCGAAGACGAGCCGTTTCGCATCGATGCCGCTGTCGGCGATCTCGCGGGCAACGAAGTGCGGAAGATCCGGGTCCGCAAGCGATTCCGCCGAAAGGTTGAGCTCCAACTTCGGCGACGTGGCGGGGAGCGTGCGCGCGATCCGGAAGGTCTCGTGGATGACCCACCGGTCGATCGAGGGGGCCAGGCCGTGCCGCTCCGCGATGTTGAGGAACAACCCCGGTGGGAGCAGCCGGTTGCCTTCGCGCATGCGCAGCAACATCTCGACGTGACTGACCTGATTCGCGGCGAGATCGAGAATGGGTTGCGCCACCAGGACGAACTTGTCGTGTTCCAGCGCGTCGCGAACCCGGTCGAGCCACCGGAACCGGGCCTGCGCCCGCGCCAGGTGCTCGCCGGCCGGATCGAACACCTCGACGCGGTCACGCCCTTGTTCCTTCGCTGCGTACATCGCGAGGTCGGCGGCTGCCAGCACGTCCTCCGCCGACCGGGTCACATCACCCGTCAAAGGCATGATGCCGACGCTCGCCGTGGTGTACGCGATCCCGTCTCGGTCGGCTCGAACGCCGTCCAGGCGAATTCCCTCGAGCAGCGCAGCGGCGACACGTCGAGCCTGGGCGACGTCCACCGTCGGGAGGAGGACGACGAACTCGTCGCCGCCGAACCGCGCGATGACGTCGCTGTCACGCAGACGGTGTCGGAGCACACCCGCGACCCTGCGGATCAGCGTGTCGCCCGCCGAGTGGCCCAGGGTGTCGTTGACGTACTTGAAGTGGTCGAGGTCGAGCATCAGAACCGCGCCGGCACCGCCGTAGCGCGCGTGTTCGGCGAGATGACGGTGCAACTCCTCGCCAAGCCGCCTCCGGTTGAACAACCCGGTCAGCGGGTCGTGGTCCGCGAAGTACTGCAGCTGTCCCTCGTAGTGCTTCCGGTCGGACAGGTCCTGGATATGCATGATCAAGTACGCGTGGTCCACCCCGTCGGTCCGAACGAGCGACGTGGACAGCTGGACCCACTTGGGTTGCCCATCCGCGTCGAGCAGGCGCAGTTCTCGAGCGTAGGAACGAAGGGCGCCGGTCACGAGCTGGTCGAACTGCGGCGCGTCGTCAGCCGAATCCCGAGGATCGGTCAGTGCGGTCAACGCGGTGCCCACGAGCTCGTCGACGCGATAGCCGAGCATGCGAGCCAGCGCCTGGTTCACCTGGACAAACCGACCATCCAGCTGCACCAGCGCCATCCCGACCGGTGCGTCGACGAAGGCCGCGGTGAACCGTTGCACCGCCTCGTGCAGCCGAGCCTCGGTACGGCGCATCTCACTCACGTCACGCACCGTCGCGAGAACCAGGATCTCCTCGCCGGAGCGCATCGGCGCAAGGCTGACCTCGACCGGGAACTCGGCGCCGTCCCGGCGCCGGGCGTTGAGCTCGCGCCCCCGGCCCATAGGGCGAAGGGTCGGCTGCCGAGCGTAGTGAGCTCGATGCATGGCGTGGGTCGTCCGCAGACGATCCGGCAACAACCGCTCCACCGGACCGTCCACGAGCTCGTCGGCCTGATACCCGAACATCTCCGTCGTGTGCGTGTTGACAGCCGTGATCGTCCCGTCGAGCCGGGCTGTGACGATCGCGTCAGGAGCTGTAGCCA
The DNA here is from genome assembly GCA_035690485.1 of Mycobacteriales bacterium. Classification (NCBI taxonomy): domain Bacteria; kingdom Bacillati; phylum Actinomycetota; class Actinomycetes; order Mycobacteriales; species Mycobacteriales bacterium. The sequence goes on from DASSKL010000036.1 coordinate 22,341, forward strand.
CCAGCGTCTGCACCTGGTCCGCCAGCTGGGCGTTGAGACGGGCGAGCGCCGAAGCTGCCCGCTGCTGGTCAGCCTCCGCCTCGGCACGCCGTAGCGCCTGCGCCCCGAGGCAAGCGACGGTGACCAAGAGCTCGCGCTCCAGCGCAGTGAAGGGCGTCATCTGGCGTCCCAGCACGACGAGGACGCCGACTTTGGCCTCCCCGTAGGCAAGCGGGAGCACGGCAACGCTGCCGGCAAGATCGGCGAAGCGGGGGTGCAGCCGGGCAACCTTCTCCCGGCCGCTCGCGAACTCCGCGCGCCCCGCGCGCAGTCCCACGCTCGCCTCATCGCCGTCGATCTCCTCCTGCAACGCTGCGAGCACCTTCGGAGGAAACATGCCGGGATCGCCTAGCAGCTGCAGGCGGCCGTCGCCACTGTCCGCGAGAACCGCTGCGTCGCTGTCCGGACGGATCCGGCTGCTGACGAGCGCGAGTGCATGGGCCACACCGTCGGGACTCGTCGCGTCTGCCAGCAGCCGCGCGGTCGCGACGAGCCGCTCGGTCGCACCGGTCCAGGTGAGCACCTCTCCGTCCAGCGCCGACAGCCTGCTCACTACGGCCTGCTCCGCAGCACTCAGCTGGCGAGCGGTCACCCAGAGCAACCCCGCGACCAGCACGCCGTAGGTCGCCTCGCGCAGCCCGACGCTGGCCCACCACTGCCCGCTGTAACGGCGGTGGGCGACGCTGTTGATGAACAACTCGTACGTCGACAGCGCGATCGCCACGAGCACCCAGGCCCGCGTCGCCGACGGGCGCGCTCCATTACGCCGGATCCAGAGCACCGCGACCCCAGCCGTCAACACGCCCAAGACAGCGCGCAGCACCGTGCCGACAAGCGTGAAATCACCGGCCGGAGTCATCAGCAGAGACTCCCGCGCCAGCGCCGCCGGCAGCGCCGCGAGCATCAGGAGCACGGCCAGCCCGGTGGCTGCAGGCAACAGCAGGTCCCGTCGGACCCGAAGGGCAGCTGCGAGGACCCCGGCAGCCGTTGTCACATGGAAGCCCAGGTAGAGCAGCGCGCTGCCCTGGCCGGTGGCGCCGGGCGAACCCGTGCTGGACGCAAACGCGACCAAGCCCAGCATCTCGGTCAAGGCCAGGCCCGAAAGCCCGACCCCGAGGGCCACCCAATACAGCGCAGGATCCGCCTCGCTGCGCGCCCGGATGACGAGCAGGTATGCGGCCAGCCAGGCTGCCGCAGCCGTCAGGGTCAGCGGCACCACGGCAAAGTCTCCGGGCGGCAGCAGCCGCCACCACAACCCTCCGACGAACACGAGCGTCGCGGCGGTGGTCACGGTCAGCAACGGGAGAACCGTCAGCCGGACGATCGGCTGCCAAAGCGCGGGGGCCGTCCGCGATTCCGCACGCCGCCCGTGCAAGACGTTGTCGGACATGCACAACTCCCATGCCGTCCGGGACTACCCGCGGCGGTCTCGCCGCTGAGGACCTCAACCAAAGCGTCGAGCGTAGGGCGACGCGGCCCGTCGCCCGGCCGGCCAAGCGTGAATATGTATCCGATCAGCCCACGAAGGGCTCTCACTGCACGACGACGTGCACGATCCACTCGCGCTGGGGCGGCAGGCACCGCGGGCTGGTGTGCAGGCACGTGAAGTCGTCGTACGCCGTCAGGTCGGCGGTCCCGGCCCGCGTCGCCACGAAGCTGGCACGAGCGGGTTGGTCGGTGGGGTAGCCGCCACTCGCCGCTGTCCGGTTCATGACGTCGCTGGAGCTCGCCGGCTGGTGGTAGCCACCCCCGGAGCCACCGGGCAGCTCTACGTTCACCTGCTCGCCGACCCGGACGCGGATCGTCTGGCCGGAGTCGGCCTCGGTCAGGTGCGCCGGGTCCGCCGGCGGCACCGGGGTCGGGCTCGCCGGCGAGGGCGGCACGGTGACGCGTACCGGCGACGCGGTCGCGCTGCCGGCGGCAGTCGCGGTCCCGGTGCCCGCGGTGGCGACGGGGGTCGGGCTCGGCACGGGCAGCCGGCTGGCGGTGGCCGGCAGCGAGGAGAGCGGCCCGGCACTGCTCGGAGACGGGGAAAGGTCTGCCCCCGTGGCGGCGTTCTGCGTCGCTAGGCGGTCGGTGCCGCCGCCGCAGCCGGCGGCGAGCAGGGCGAGAGCGACCGCGCTCAGCGCCAACGTCGTACGCATGCGTATAGGACGCCACAACAGACGCGCGCGTTCCATACGTCCCGTGCACAACCCGGGGGCAGCGGGCGGCCGCCTGAGGCAGAGCCATGCGGCTTGTCCGGCACGAGCGTGGGGCGACGCCCGCGTGCAGCAACCGGTGGGGAGCTCCTCGGTGACCTTCGACCCTGTCGAACGGCCGTCACGCCAGGTTGGCTCGACGTGTGCGGTGGTGCGGTCCAGCCTCGTTGCGTGAGCTCGCCCTCGTCGGCGGGACCTACGGGGTCTACACGCTCACCCGGAACACCCTGCCCTCGCATGTGGCCCGCGCCCGCTCCAACGCCCTGGATCTCTACCACGTCGAGCAACAGCTGCACGTCGACGTGGAGCACGCGACCAACGGCCTCTTCGCCGCTCAGGTGCCGCGCCTGATCGCCGTCGTCGCCAACTACGCCTACTCCGTGCCGCACCTGGCCGTGACCGTCGCCGTGCTCGCCTGGCTCTACGTCGCGCGGCCGGCCGTCTACCGCCGGGCGCGCAGCGTGCTGGTGACGACGACCCTGCTGGCCCTGGTCGGGTTCTGGCTCTTTCCGGTCGCACCACCGCGGTTCTTCCCGAACCTCGGATTCGTTGACACCGTCGTCCGCGACCGCACCTGGGGCTCGTGGGGCAACGGGACCATGAACGAGATCTCCAACCAGTACGCCGCCATGCCGTCCCTGCACGTCTCGTGGAGCATCTGGGTCGCGGCTCTCGTCATCCTCTGCAGCCACCACTGGTGGGTGCGGGTGCTGGCCGCCGGCTACCCGCTGCTGGTGACCGCGGTCGTTCTAGGCACTGCGAACCACTGGATCCTCGACGCCGTCGCCGGCGTGGCCGCCGTGGCACTTGCGGTCGCGATATGCGCCATGTTGTCCGGGATCCGACGGCTGTGGCGCGAACAAGCCCTGCCGCAGCCTGCCGGACATTGACGGGGTCAAGCTCGAAGTCATCGGCGTCGAGACGACCGGCCCTCTGCTCATCGTCCACGCGAGGCTCGTCGATCCTTGAGCGATCACGAAAAGGTCGGATAGCCGGCTGTCAGCTCAGCGGCGTCAGCCGCGATCGCGTCGAGTTCGGAGTCGCTCTGCTTCGCGACGGCTTCGACGGTTCGACTGATGAGACGGGCGATGGTCCGCATGTCCTCTTCCGTCATCCCGCGTGTGGTGACGGCGGGGGTGCCGATGCGGATGCCGGACGGGTTGAACGGCGGTCGCGGGTCCTCGGGGACGGCGTTGTAGTTGACCACGATGCCGGCACGGTCGAGAGCCTTCGCGACCGGCTTGCCGGTCACGTGCTTGTTGCTCAGGTCGATCAGGATGAGGTGGTTGTCGGTGCCACCCGAGACCAGGTCGAAACCGTCCGCCGCGAGCTCGTCGGCGAGCACTTTGGCGTTCGCGACGACCGCGTGCGCGTAGTCGCGGAACTTGGTTTGGCTGGCCTCGTGCAGCGCGACGGCGATCGCGGCGGTGACGTGGTTGTGCGGGCCGCCCTGAAGGCCGGGGAACACGGCTTTGTCGAGCGCGCCCGCGTGAGCCGCGGTGCTGAGAATCATCGCGCCACGTGGACCGCGCAGCGTCTTGTGCGTCGTGGTGGTGATGACCGGCGCGTAGCCGACGGGTGACGGATGCGCGCCGCCGGCTATGAGCCCAGCGATGTGGGCGATGTCGGCGACCAGGATGGCGCCGACCTCGTCTGCGATCTCGGCGAACGCTGGGAAGTCGATCGTGCGGGGAATGGCAGTGCCGCCGCAAATGACGAGTTTCGGTCGCTCACGTCGGGCGAGGTCGCGGACCTGATCCATGTCGACGCGGCCGGTGTCACGGCGCACCCCGTACCGGACGGGCCTGAACCACTTGCCCGTCACTGAGACACCCCAGCCGTGAGTGAGGTGCCCGCCGTCGGGTAGCGCCATGCCCATGACCGTGTCGCCGGGCCGGCAGAACGCCGCGTAGACGGCGAGGTTCGCCGGCGAGCCGGAGTAGGGCTGCACGTTGGCGTGCTCGACGCCGAACAGCGCCTTGGCGCGCTCGACTGCGGCCGCTTCGACCTGGTCGACGATCTGCTGGCCTTCGTAGTAGCGCTTCCCGACGTAGCCTTCCGAGTACTTGTTGGTGAGCTCGCTGCCGGTCGCTTCGAGCACCGCTTGCGAGACATAGTTCTCGCTCGGTATCAGACGGATCTTGCGGCGCTGACGGTCGGTTTCCTCAGCGATGAGACGAGCGATCTCGGGGTCGGTTTGGGCGAGCGACACGGGGCCTCCACGCGCCGCGGCGCCCAGGCGTTCGGCGCCGTGACCTTCGCTCCCCGGTGGTCAGCCCACCCACTGCACGCCAGTCGCGACCCTTGAACGATACGCCCGGTAGTGGTCGCCACGAACGAGCAGCGTCGCGGCCGTCGACGAACGCGCGGTGTCGGGCAAGGGAGTACACGAGCACAAGGCGACGGGACGCCGGCTCGAGTACGGAGGTCCCGGGCACGTTGGGAACACGGTGGGCCGCCTGGGGATCGAACCCAGAACCCGCGGATTAAAAGACGCGTCGGAGCATGTGTGCAGGAGTGTGTTTCCCTTTGCTGACAAGGCAAACTGGTCCGACGCTGTCCGTCAGCGAGTGCCTGTTTGTGGCCACGTTGCTGTCACGGTTGCTGTCAGCCGGACCGACGTCAGACGGCGTGATGGAGCCGGCGGCGCCGGGCCTCGAACTCGGCCACGCTGCCTTCCACGAAACGCAAGTGGACGATCTTGTCGGTCGGCCCGTCGACGATGTCCACGACCTCGACGAGCGTCCGCGCACCACTGTTGCCGGCGATCACAGTCTCGCCCGGCTTGATCATCGAGGGGTCCACTGCGCGTCGCAAGAAGACCCAGACGTATCCGGTCTCATCCTCGGCATGCAGGTCGACGCGAATGTCGACCGGACGCGGAGTGGACGACGCCGCGTTGTTACTCCTCGGGGACATACTGCGGATTGTCCCTGATCGGCCCGAAGACAGCAAGACAGCGGCGGACCTCCGCTGCAGACGCAGCGGCGAGTTGGACGTCGTAGTGGCGCGGGTTGCGGAAGGTTGCCCAGACCGGAAAGCCCGCTGCCCTCAGGGCGCCCGCGGTCATGCGGTGGTACTGCGGATGCCGCCGCATTGGGGCAGCAGCGAGCAAGTCGTCTTCGCTGTCATCAGTCAGAACGGCGATGACCGACAGCCCATAGAACGGCTGCCCGTCGAGGGCGTAGCGCTCACCCGAGTCCGCAGCGGACTCGATCATCTCGTCAACCTCGTTAGGAGCCCCTCGCAGCAGTATCAGCGTGTCAGGAGGCAACTCATCGCTGCGCAGGCGCGGTGTTCCGCGCAGCTCTTGTCGCCGCGGACGGACCGGACTCATGCCTTCGTCCGCGCACTCAGCCACGGGCGGCAAGGT
>DASSKL010000037.1 GCA_035690485.1 Mycobacteriales bacterium
GTCGGCCTCGTCCCCGGCCATTCCCCCGGCCATCCGCAGCGGCGGGATCAGCCCACCGTCGGCGAGGGCCCGCAGCGCCCGCTGCTCCGCAGGGTCGACGTCGAGCAGGCCCGGCGGCTCACCCAGCAGCACGGTGACGACGCAGTCGGTGCAGGCGTCGCCGCGGACGGTGCAGGTGTCGCAGTCGATCAGCACGAGAGCCTCCTCGGCGGGCGGACGGTCGGATGACCGGTTGCCGAGGACGCTAGGCGGGGGGTGCGACAGTTTCGCCGCCGGCCGCGGGGCGCGGCACGATCTCGACGCTGTCCACGGCGTTGCACCAGCGGCAGACCACCTGCTCGACCTGGTCGTCGAGCACCTCCCGCTCCTCGACGGCGATCGCACCGGAGAGGTCGACGTGGACGTACTCCCGGGCCCGCGTCGTACGCCTGACGTCGAACCGCGTCAGGTTGCCGCACAGCGTGCAGCGCCACCGGGTGGTGTCGTCGGGCAGCGGCACCGGCACGGCGTCTCCTTCGGGTGGGCCGGGTTTCGTGGGACCGACGGGAGCGTACGGCGGGGTCATCCACAACTGTCCGGGCGGCTGCGCGTGGCGCCACGGAACTGTCGGCGGCCGGACCTACGGTCGCGACGTGACGACGTTCCCGCTGCCGCGCCAGGCGACGTTCGACGAGCTGGGCACGCCGCTGCGCGCCGTGACGTTCGTCGTCGTCGACCTGGAGACAACCGGCGGGTCGCCGACCGATGCCCACATCACCGAGATCGGTGCGGTCAAGGTGCGCGGCGGCGAGGTGCTCGGCGAGTTCCAGACGCTGGTCGACCCGGGGGTGGGCATCCCGCCGTTCATCGCCGTGCTCACCGGAATCACCGACGCGATGGTCGTGGGCGCGCCGCGCATCGACGCGGTGCTGCCGGCGTTCCTCGAGTGGACCGGCGACGACTCGGTGCTGGTGGCGCACAACGCGCCCTTCGACGTCGGCTTCCTGCGCGCGGCGGCGGCCCGGCTCGAGCGACCGTGGCCCGGCTTCGACACGCTCGACACGGCGCGGCTGGCGCGCCGCGTGCTGACCCGTGACGAAGCGCCCAACTGCAAGCTGGCCTCGCTGGCGCGGCTGTTCCGCACGACGACCGAGCCGTGCCACCGGGCGCTGGCCGATGCGCGGGCGACCGTCGACGTGCTGCACGGGCTGCTGTCACGGGTCGGCGGGCTCGGCGTGCAGTCGCTCGAGGAGCTGCGCACGTTCAGCGCCCAGGTGTCGCCGCAGCAGGCCCGCAAGCGGCACCTGGCCGAAGCGCTGCCGCACGCCCCCGGTGTCTACCTCTTCCGCGACGCGCGCGGCCGGGCGCTCTACGTCGGCAAGAGCAAGGATCTGCGGTCCCGCGTGCGGCACTACTTCCTGGCCAGCGAGCCGCGCACCCGCATGGCCGAGATGGTCGGCCTCGCCGAGACCGTCGAGCCGGTCGTGTGCGCCCACGGGCTCGAGGCCGAGGTCCGCGAGCTGCGGCTGATCGCGGAGCACAAGCCGCGCTACAACCGGCGGTCGCGGTTCCCCGAGCGCGCGGCCTACGTGAAGCTGACGGTCGAGGCGTTCCCCCGGCTGTCTCTCGTGCGGCGGGTGCTCGACGACGGGGCTACCTACCTCGGGCCGTTCGGGTCGGCACACCAGGCCGAGCTGGCGATCGCCGCGCTGCACGAGGCCTTTCCCCTGCGCCAGTGCAACCGCCGGCTGTCGGCGCGCCGGCCCACACCTGCCTGCGCGCTCGCCGAGCTCGGCCGCTGCGGGGCGCCGTGCGAGGGGTTGGAGTCGGAGGCCGAGTACGCCGTCCACGTCGAGGCGACCCGGCAGGCCGTCACCGCGGACCCGCGGCCGGTGGTCGAGGCGCTGCAACGGCGCATCGCCCTGCTCGCGGGCGACGAACGCTACGAGGAGGCGGCGGCCCATCGAGACCGGGCGGCCGCCTTCGTGCGAGCGGTCGCGCGTCGCCAGCGCCTGGTCGCCCTGGCAGAGGTGCGGCTCGTCGCTGCGCAGCGACGGCCCGACGGCGGCTACGACCTGGCCGTCGTGCACCACGGTCGGCTGGTGGCGGCGGGGGTCGCACCGGCCGGCGTCGCGCCCCGGCCCTACGTCGACGCTCTGCTCGCCACCGCCGAGACGGTGCGCCCCGGCCCCGGACCGACACCGTGCGCGAGCGCGGAAGAGATGGAGTGCGTGCTGCGCTGGCTCGCCGCTCCCGGCACCCGGCTGGTGGCCTGCGAGGGCGACTGGCGCTCCCCCGCCCGGGGCGCGGCCGGGCTGGCCGGCTGGCTCGACGCGGCCCAGGCCGGTCGGGAGGCGGCCCGGCCCTTCGACGACCGGCGCGCCCTCCGACCCACCCACCGGCCCGCCCGCGCAGGCTGATGACCCGGCGCGGCCGGCGTACGACAGCGGCTGCCGATAGCGTCGACGCCGGCAGCGAGGAGGCACCCGTGATCACCGCGATCGTGATGGTCAAGGCCGAGGTCGACCGCATCCCCGAGGTCGCGCAGGCGATCGCCGACCTGCCGGAGGTGAGCGAGGTCTACTCGGTCACGGGCGAGGTCGACCTCGTCGCGATGGTGCGCGTACGCCGGCACGAGCAGCTGGCCGACGCGATTGCCGACCGGCTCAACAAGGTCGCCGGGGTGCGCGAGACCCAGACGCACATCGCGTTCCGCGCCTACAGCCGGCACGACCTGGAGGCGGCCTTCGCCATCGGCCTCGACGACGCCGACTAGCGAACCGCCGGGCCGCCGGGCCGCCGGGCCGCTGGGCCGCCGGGCCGCCGGGCCGCAGGGCCGCCGGGCCGCTGGGCCGCTGGGCCGCTGGGCCGCTGGGCGGCTGGGCGGCTGGGCCGCTGAAGACGATCACTAAAGTGGAGTTACGGGCATTCGAGGCCAGTGAAATACGGACGAACCGGGCAGTGGATCAACCACTTGTCCACTATTGTGATCAACTTCTGCGTCCACGACGTGTGAAGCGGGAGCGCTCCGGGGCGACAGTTGCTGCACGCAGATGATCGAGCAGGTCGCCCGCACTAGCTCGTCAGGAGACGGCGTCCTGGCTGCGGGCCTTCGTCGTCTGCGCGGGCTGCGGCACCGGCATCCCGACCATGACCGCCACGACAGTGACGTCGTCGCGGTTCCAGTCGACCGCATGCTCGCGGGCGGCCGCGAGGCAGGAGTCGACCACCGTCGCCGGGTCGGCCGGCAGGCCGCCGACCGCGGTGCTGATGCCCGCCACGCCGAGCAGCGCACCGTTCTCGTCGCGCGCCTCGATCAGCCCGTCGCTGAACGCCAGCAGCACCTGACCCGATCCGATGTCGACGAGCTGTTCCCCCCACGCCCCACCGAGCGACGAGAGCAACGGGCCGGTCGGCACGAGCTCCGACTCCGCGCGATCCGCCAGCCGCCCGCCGCGGACACCCACGACCAGCGCGGCCGGATGGCCGGCGTTGGCCCAGCGCACCTGCCCGGTCACGGCGTCGACCTCGGCGATGAGGCAGGTGGCGAAGCGTTCGGCGTCGCCGCCCGGCTCGGCCGTGAAGCTCTCGCAGGCCGCGCGCATCGCGACCGCCGGGCCATGGCCCAACGTCAGCGCGGCGCTGATGACGTGCTTGAGGCGTACGGCGACCAGCCCGGCCTCGGCGCCGTGCCCCGAGACGTCGATCACGACCAGCGCAAGGCGGCCGTCGGCCAGCCGCACCAGGTGCGCGACGTCACCGGCGAGTACGCCTTCGGCCGCGTGCACCGCGGTCGCGGCCCGCAGGCCCGAGAACTCGACCAGCCGGGGCGGGCGCAGCTGGGCCTGCAGCCCGCTGACGACCGGCCCCCGCTGCGCGAGGCCGCCGTGCGCCGCCCGGGCGGAGTCGAGCTCGGTCACGATCCGGCGCCGCATCGCCTCGGCGGCCTCGCCGACGACCGCCATCTCCATCGGTCCGGACGGCTGGATCGCGCCCTGCAGCTGACCCCCGGTGACCCGGTCGAGCTGCTCGCGCAGCGACCGCAACGGGGTGAGCACCCACCGGCCGAACAACACCCCGGCCACCACCAGGAACAGCAGCGCGAGGATCCCTGCGGCGAGCAGGACCCAGTCGAGCAGCGTGCTCGCCTCGGCGGCCTGGTCGGTGGCCTGCCGCTGAGTCCCGTCGACCAGGCGCTGGAGCCGGCCGACGGACTCGCGCAGCGCGTCGAACGCCGCCTTGCCCGCACCCGTCGCGACCTGCCGCGCGGCCGCCGCCTCGCTGCCCGTCCGCCTGGCCGCGATCTCCGGGTCGGCCCCGACCCGGTGCCAGTCCGAGATCGCATCCTCGACGACGACCAGCTGGTCCAGCGGCTCCGGATGCCCGACGAGCAGCCGGCGCAGCCGCGCGATCGTGGCGGCGGTGTCGCGCAACCCGGTCTTGTACGGCGCGAGGAACGAGTCGTCACCCGTGATCAGGTAGCCGCGCTCGCCGGTCTCCTGGTCGACGATGTCGGCCAGCAAGGTGCGGGTCGCCACTGCCGCCGGTGCCAGCCGCTGGCGCAGGGCCTGCTCGGCCTGGTGACGCTGCTGCACGCCGTACCCGATCGCGGCGCCGGCGGCCAGCACCAGCAGCGAGAGCGCAAGGGCGAACGCGACGGCTCGCCCCCGCAAAGTCATGGACCAACCCTAGGTGAGATCGCGCCTGCTCAGGACCGAAGATCCGACGCAAGATCCACGGGCAACCCGGCCTGCGGCTGCCACCGCATCTGCACGCCGCAGCGCACCCGCCGTCAGCGGGCGGCTGCCCTGCTGGCGGCCACCCAGCGCTCGAGCGCATCGCCCGCAGCACCCGAGTCGAGCGCCTCCGCGGCCCGGCGAAGCGCCCCCTCCAGCTGCGCAGTGACCGGCGCGTCCCCGACCCCGTCGACGGCGACCAGACCGGCGGCGGCGTTGAGGAGTACGGCGTCGCGCACCGGTCCCCGCTCCCCCGCGAGCACCGCGCGGGTGACCCCCGCGTTGTGCGCCGCGTCGGCCCCGCGCAGGGCGTCGGGCGGCGCATAGGTCAGGCCGAGGTCGGCCGGGTCGACCCGCTCCTCGCGCACCTCACCGCCGGCCACCGCCCAGACCCGGGAGGTCGTCGTCGGCGTGAGCTCGTCGAGCCCGTCGTCGCCGCGGAACACCAGCGCGGACGCGCCCCGACGGGCCAGCACCCCGGCCATCACCGGCGCCATGACCGGGTCGGAGACGCCGACCGCCTGCGCGGCCGGGCGGGCCGGGTTGGTCAAAGGGCCGAGGAAGTTGAAGACCGTAGGGACGCCCAGCTCGCGGCGCGGAACGGCCGTGTGCCGGAACGCCGGGTGGAACACCGGCGCGAAGCAGAACCCGATGCCCGCCTCCGCCACGCAGGCCGCGACCCCGGCGGGCGGCAGGTCGACGACGACGCCGAGCTCCTCGAGCAGGTCGGCCGACCCGCAGGCCGAGGACGCGGCGCGGTTGCCGTGCTTCACGACGGTCGCCCCCGCACCGCGCACCACCAGCGCGGCCATCGTCGAGATGTTGACGGTGTGGGCCCGGTCGCCGCCGGTGCCGCAGGTGTCGACGACCCTGCCACCCACCTGCAGCGGCTCGGCGCGCTCCAGCATCGCGGCGGCCAGACCTGCCACCTCGGCAGCGGTCTCCCCCTTGGCGCGCAGGGCGACCGCGAACCCCGCGACCTGGGCGGGCGACGCGTCGCCGGCCATGACCTGGCGCATGGCCCAGGCGGCGGTCTCCTCGGCGAGCGGCGTACCGGCCAGCAGCGCGCCCAGCACGGACGGCCAGGTCGGCTCGTCGCGGACGCCCCCCGGCCCGCTCACGCGGTCAGACCGGGCGGGAGAGCTGCCGGGTGACCCCGAGCAGCAGGTCGGTGACCGCCTCCGTCAGCGTCACCGCGTCGATCGGGTGCGCCACCACGGCCTCGGCGTCGGACCACGTCGCGAGCCACGCGTCGTCGCGGCGGCCGACGATGATGAGCACGAGCGGGGCGACCAGCAGCTCGGCCTTGAGCTGGCGGCAGATGCCCATGCCTCCCGCCGGCCACGCCTCGCCGTCGAGGATCGCGAGCTCGACACCGCCGCGCTCGCACGCGGCCACGACCTCCTCGCCGGTGCTCGCCTCGACGTAGTCGAGCGTCAGCCCGCGGGCCGGCCGCCGGCCGAGCGCCGTCCGGACCCGGTCGCGCACCTCCGGCTCGCTGCTGTAGACCAGCACCAGATGCGGCTCGGCGTCGCCGGCGGGCAGGGCGGCGGGCGGGCTGTCGTGGTCGGGCGCGGTCACGGCGGAATGGTAACCGGGCGGCCCGCCCCGCCTCGGCGTACCGCCCTTGCCTCGACACGGCCGCGCGACGCATAATGAGAACGGTTCTCAAATCCTGTCGGCGACCCGAGGGACCGTCCGATGACCTCCGAGCTCCACGACCTCCGCTTGACGCCGCAGCGGCGCGCCGTGCTGCAGGTGCTCCACGAGGCCGACGACCACCCGACCGCCGCCGACGTGTTCGAGCGCGTACGCCGGCTGGTGCCGGGCATCGGCGCGGCGACGGTCTACCGCACGCTCGCGCTGCTCGTCGACAGCGGCCAGGCGCTCGAGCTCTCCCTCGGCGACGGCGACAGCGCCCGCTACGACGGCAACGTCTCCCGGCACGACCACCTCGTCTGCGTCGACTGCGGCACCGCGATCGACGTCTCCTCGCCGCTCCCCCGTCGCGCCGTCGACGAGCTCGCCGCGACGACCGGCTTCACGATCACCAGCTACGACGTGCAGTTCCGCGGCCGCTGCGCCCGGTGCGCAGCGGATCCGCGGCACGGACAAGAGCCCACCGCACCACCCACCCCTCGGAAGGAGCACCAGTCATGGCGTCGCTGAAGGGCACCAAGACCCACGAGTCCCTGAAGGAGGCGTTCGCCGGCGAGAGCATGGCCAACCGCCGTTACCTCTACTTCGCCCGCAAGGCCGAGCTCGAGGGCTTCGCCGAGGTCAAGGACCTGTTCGAGGACACCGCCAAGGGCGAGACCGGCCACGCGTTCGGTCACATGGACTACCTCGTCGAGGCGGCCGACCCGGCCACCAACGAGCCGATCGGCACCACCGACGCCAACCTCGCGTCCGCGGTCGCCGGCGAGACCTACGAGTTCACCGCCATGTACCCCGGCTTCGCGAAGACCGCCCGCGAGGAGGGCTTCGACGAGATCGCCGACTGGTTCTCGACGCTCGCGCGGGCCGAGAAGACCCATGCCGGCCGGTTCCAGAAGACCCTCGACCGGCTGCGCGCCGGCGAGATCAAGGCCAACGCCTGACGGTTCAGACGTACGACGGGGGCCGGGACGCACACGCGTCCCGGCCCTTCCCACAAGGAGCCTCGATGCCCCAGACCCTCGACCGCGACCGCGTCATCACCGACCGCCAGGCCTACACCGAGCGCCGGCCCGAGCTGCGCCGCGAGGTCATGGCGCTGCGGGCCACCCGCCGGGTGAAGCTCGGCGACCAGCTGGTGCTGGAGTTCGAGAACGCCGACACCCTGCAGTACCAAGTGCAGGAGATGGTCTACGCCGAGGGGCTGACCGAAGCGGCCGACGTCGCGCACGAGGTCGACTCCTACTCGCGGCTGCTGCCGTCGAGCCACGAGCTGTGCGCCACGCTGTTCATCGAGCTCGACGAGGTGGCGACGGTGCGCGAGGAGCTGTCGCGCCTCACCGGGGTGCAACACCACCTCTGGATCGAGGTCGGCGGCCATCGTGCGCCGGCCCAGGAGCTGCCCGGCCCGGACGAGGACGGCCCGTCGGAGGCGACGTACTCCGTGCACTTCCTGCGGTTCCACTTCGACGATGCCGCCCGCGACGCCTTCCGCGACCCCGAGGCGCCCGCCGAGCTGGTCGTCGAGCACGCGGAGTACGCCGAGTCGGTGCCGCTTGCCGGCGCGACCCGCCTGTCCCTCCTGGCCGACCTGTCGCTCTAGCGCCCTGAGCAGCTCCTGCGGCATGACCCGGTCAGGACCGCGACTACTGCCGCGGTGTCGGGCCTAAACGATCTCCAAAAGGCCCCACACCGCGGCAGTAGACATAACGCGTGGCAGTCCTGGCCTAGCGGGCGAACCTGCGGGCGCGACCGGCGGCCAGGTCGGCCAGGTAGGCGTTGTACGCCGCCAGCTCGTCGTCCTCGCGGTGCTCGGCCTCGGCGCGGTCCATGCGCCGGTCGGTGCGCCTGGCCTCGCGCTCGTCGGCGTGCGACCACTGCAAGAACACCGCGACGAACATCACGATCGAGATCAGGTCGCCGGACGCCCACAGCAGCCCGCCGCCGATGGACTGGTCGGACGCGAGCGACGGCCCCCAGGTGCGGCCGAGCTCGGCGTAGTAGTGGCCGGCGATGATCTGGTGCCCGCCCATGATCGAGATGCCGAGCCAGGCGTGCATCGGCAACGTGATGAACAGCACGAGGACCCGCATCAGCGGGTGCAGCCGGCCGGGTACCGGGTCGAGCCCGAGCAGCGGCCAGAAGAACAGGCACCCGGCGAACACGAAGTGCACGTGGGTGAGCTCGTGCAGCCAGTCGTGCTCCAGCGTGGCCTGGTAGAGCGGCGTGAAGTAGAGCACGAACATCGTGCCGACGAAGATCGGCGCGGCCACCAGCGGTGAGCCCAGCACCGCGGCGACCCGGCTGTGCAGCACCGTCACGAGAGCCTGCCGCGGCCGGCCGTGCCCGAGCGCCCGCAGCGCCAGCGTGACCGGCGCGCCGAGCGCCATGAAGATCGGCGCCACCATCGACAGCACCATGTGCTGGACCATGTGGACGCTGAACAACGTGTCGTCGTAGACGCCCAGCGACGACAGCGTCGCGATCGCGATGCTGCCGAGCCCGAGGCCGACGAACGAGATCGTGCGGCCCCGGGACCAGGAGTCGCCGCGGGCGCGCAGCCGCCGCACCCCGCCCAGGTAGAGCCCGGCTCCGACGAGCAGGAGCACGACCACGACCGGGTCGATCTGCCACTCGGTGAACGCCCGCGCCACGGTCAACGGCGGGGGCAGGTCGTGCGGCGCGGCGCCGTGGGCCGACAGCATCCCCGGCAGAGCACCGAGCGGGGCCGCGACCAGCACGCGCTCAGGCTAGGTCAACCGACGCGCGACGGGGCGGGGGGTCGGACCTTCGGGGCGGGCCCGTGCTGTAAGAATGACCGCCGTGACGTCGGCCCACGCCCTCGAGAAGATCCCGTCACACGGCACCGTTACGCGACCCAACATGGTCAGCGTCGGCACGATCGTGTGGCTGTCCTCCGAGCTCATGTTCTTCGCGGCACTCTTCGCGATGTACTACACGATTCGCGAAGTCCAGGTCGGCACCACGGGCTGGCCGCCGCCCGGCGTGGTCCTCGACCTCAAGGCCGCCGCGCCGTTCACCATCGTCCTCGTCCTGTCCAGCGTCACCTGCCAACTCGGCGTGTTCGCGGCCGAGCGGGGCGACGTCTTCGGCCTGCGCCGGTGGTTCGTCTACACGTACGTGATGGGCTCGGTCTTCATCTGTGGTGAGGCCTACGAGTTCTTCGTGCACAACGACTTCTCGTGGTCCAGCCACGCCTACGGGTCGATCTACTACCTGATGACCGGTTTCCACGCCCTGCACGTGCTGGGCGGTCTGCTCGCGTTCCTGCTCATGCTGGGCCGTACGACGTTCGGCCGCTGGACCCCCAACGAGGCGACGTCGGCCATCGTCGTCTCCTACTACTGGCACTTCGTCGACATCGTCTGGGTGGCCGTGTTCGCGACCATCTACCTGATCCGCTGACCCGGATCGCCGCACCGAGATCCGCCCCTATCCGCCCCCGATCCGCACCCGCGGGCCGCTTGCGAAGGACGAGGAGTACGACGCGTGAACGCCGCAGCGCCACCGTCTGCCGCCGCACGAGTGGGCCGTCGCCTACGCGGAATGTCGCGCTACACCCTGGTCGTGGTGCTGCTCGCGGTGATCGGCGGGGTCTACGCCCTGGCCGCCCCGCGGGGACATGCCGCTGAGGGTCAGACCCAGAAGGACGCGGTCGCGGCCGGCTACCAGCTGTTCCTGACCGGCTGCTCGAGCTGCCACGGCCTGCACGCCGAGGGCGGCAACCGGGCGCCGAGCCTGATCGGCGTGGGCGCGGCGATGGTCGACTTCCAGCTCGGCACCGGCCGGATGCCGCTGATGAATCGCGGCGCGCAGGCAGTCCGCAAGACCCCGCGCTACACCCAGGGACAGATCGACCAGATCTCGGCGTACATCGCCTCCCTCGCCCCCGGACCGGCGATCCCGTCGAACCTCGACTACAAGAAGGGCAACCTGCAGGAGGGGCTGGAGCTCTTCCAGGCCAACTGCGCGGCGTGCCACCAGGTCGCCGGCATGGGCGGCGTGCTGACCTACGGGAAGTTCGCCCCGAGCCTCACCGCGGCGACCCCCAAGCAGATGTACGAAGCGATGACGGTCGGCCCGGAGAACATGCCGGTGTTCGGCGACAAGATCATCTCGCCCGACAAGAAGCTCGCGATCATCAACTATCTGATGACCCAGCGCAGCGAGGCCAACCCCGGTGGCATGGGCCTCGGCCGCACCGGCCCGGTCGCCGAGGGTCTGGTCGCCTGGACCGCCGGCATCCTCGCCCTGGTCGGCCTGTGCATGTGGATCGGAAAGCGGATATGAGCAGCGACGAGCCGCGCAAGCCCGAGGACTTGGGCAACCAGCCCCCGGCAGCGGAAGAGGCCCGGCTGCGCCGGCGCCCGGTACGCCGCCAGCAGGAGACGGAGAGGCACCCGGAGGCGGCGCGCGAGACGGAGTCGCAGCGCACCCGCCCGTGGGAGGAGCCGGAGTACACCCGGCCGTCCCACGCCAGCGAGGTCACCAGCGAGCCGCAGGCGGAGCAGGTCGACGCGGCCGCCATGCTGCGGGCCGAGCGCGCGGTCACCGCGATGTTCCTGCTCTCGGTCCTGGGCACGGCGCTGTTCTGTTTCGGGTTCGTGTTCTTCAGCCTGCACAACTCCAACTACGGGCAGACGCTCAACCTGGTCATCGGCGCGGGGCTGACGATCTCGCTGTTCGGGCTCGGTGCCGGCTTCGTCATGTGGGCCAAGAAGCTCATGCCGCACGAGGACGCCGTGCAGGAGCGCGAGCCGATGCACTCCCCCGAAGAGGAGGAGCTGCTCACCGAGGAGCTGTTCCTCAAGGGCGCCGACGAGCTCGGCATCCCGCGGCGCAAGCTCCTTCGGCGTACGGCGCTGCTCGCACTCGGCATCTTCCCGATCCCGATCGTGTTCGCGCTGCGCGACATGGGCCCGCTGCCCGGCAAGAAGCTCTACCACAGCGGCTGGCGCAAGGGCGTGCGGCTGGTCGACCTCGACACGCAGCAGCCGATCAAGGTCGGAGACCTTCCGGTCGGCGGCTACGCCACGGTGATGCCCGAGGGCTTCGGCAGCGTCAACGAGTTCCCGACCGGGCCGACGATGCTCATCCGCCTGCCACCGGGGGTCAACCAGCCCGCGAAGGGCCGGGAGGACTGGGCGGTCGGGGGCCACGTCGCTTACAACAAGATCTGCACCCACGCGGGTTGCCCGGTCGGCCTCTACGAGCAGCAGACCCACCACCTGCTCTGCCCGTGCCACCAGTCGACGTTCGACGTACCACGCGCCTGCAAGGTGATCTTCGGCCCGGCCGGCCACCCGCTGCCGCAGCTGCCGATCTACGTCGACAAGGACGGCTACTTCCGGGCGCAGAGCGACTTCCACGTGCCGCCGGGCCCGAGCTTCTTCTGGCGCAAGAGCAAGACTCCCGCGGGTGAGCAGGAGGCGAAGAAGGCGTGAGCGTCAACCCTGAGATCGCCACCCGCAAGACGCTGCGATACGTCGACGACCGGCTCGCATCGGCGTCGTTCCTCCGGCGTACGTTCAACAAGGTCTTTCCGGACCACTGGTCCTTCATGCTCGGCGAGATCGCGCTCTACAGCTTCATCATCCTGATCCTCACCGGCACGTTCCTCGCGTTCTTCTTCCACGCCAGCACGAGCGAGCTCGTCTACAACGGCTCCTACGTGCCGCTCAAGGGCGTGGAGATGTCGGAGGCCTACGCCTCCACGCTGCACATCAGCTTCGACGTGCGCGCCGGCCTGCTGATCCGGCAGATCCACCACTGGGCGGCGCTGCTGTTCGTCGCCTCGATCGTCGTGCACCTGTGCCGGGTGTTCTTCACCGGCGCGTTCCGCAAGCCGCGCGAGATCAACTGGGTGATCGGCACCGCGCTGCTGACCCTGGGCATCCTCGAAGGCTTCGCGGGTTACTCGCTGCCCGACGACCTGCTGTCCGGCACCGGCATCCGCATCGGCTTCTCGGTGCTCGAGTCGATCCCGCTGGTCGGTGAATACGCCGCCTTCCTGCTGTTCGGCGGCAACTACCCCGGCCAGGAGTTCTTCCCGCGGCTGTTCATCGCGCACGTCTTCCTGCTGCCGGGCATCATCGCGGGCCTGATCGGCGCGCACCTGATGATCCTGTGGCACCAGAAGCACACCGACTTCCCCGGCCCGGGCAAGACCGAGCACAACGTCATCGGCTCGCGGCTGTGGCCGACCTACGCGCTCAAGGGCCAGGGCTTCTTCTTCCTGACCTTCGCCGTGCTGGCCGCGCTCGGCGCCTTCTTCCAGATCAACCCGATCTGGCTGTGGGGCCCCTACAAGCTCTCGAACGTCAGCATGCTCGCCCAGCCGGACTGGTACATGGGCTTCCTCGAAGGTGCGCTGCGCATCTTCCCGAACCTCGAGAGCCAGTTCCTCGGCGTCACGATCCCTTGGAACGTCTTCCTCCCGTCGATCGTGCTGCCCGGGCTGCTGTTCACCCTGCTCGGCGTCTATCCGTGGCTCGAGAAATGGTGGACCGGCGACAAGGGCTACCACCACGTGCTCGACCGCCCGCGCGACAACCCGACGCGCGTCGGCATCGGCTGCATGGCGCTGTCGTTCTACGTGCTGCTGTTCGCCGCCGGCGGCAACGACGCGATCGCCGCGACGTTCTCCCTGTCGGTCAACGCGGTCACATGGTTCTTCCGGGGTGCGGTCTTCATCGTCCCGCCGATCGCGTTCTACTTCGGCAAGCGCATCGCTCTCGGCCTGCAGCACTCCGACCGCGAGCTGCTCGCGCACGGCAAGGAGACCGGCATCATTCGCCGGCTGCCGAGCGGCGAGTACATCGAGATCACGACGCCGATCTCCGACCACGCACGGGCGGTCATCGAGCGCCGGCCGATGATCGAGGAACCGGCGCCGGACACGGGTCACCCACGGCCGACTCGCGGCTCGCAGGCCTACCCCCGCGGGGGCATGGTGGCGACGGCCCAGCGCCGCCTCTCGGACTTCTTCGTGGAGCGGCGTACCCGCGCACTGCCGCCCGGCCGTCCCACCGACGGCAACGGCCACGGCAACGGGCACGGGCCGAACGGCGACCCCGACGCGGGCGAGCCGCTGCGCAACCCGAGCGAGTGAGCGGTACCCCGGAGCGGATGAGCAGGCCGATCCCCCGACGTAGCGCACGAACCCGAAGGACGTCCGCATGAGCGCACCGCTGCCCCCCGAAGAACGCACGATCGAGCAGCGCAAGAGGAAGGCCCCGTCGCCCGGTCAGGCGTGGACGATGGTCTCGGTCATCGTGCTGGGATTCATCATCGGCGGGCTCGGGCTGATCTACAACTACGACGGCTACCTGTGGCTGCTGTACCTCGGCACCGGGCTGGTCGCGGTCGGCTTCCTCTACGGCTGGTGGATCAACATCTTCGAGTTCACCGAGGAAGAGACGCGGATCTACGCGGCGGGCAACACCGAACGGGTCGAACCCGCCACCGAACCCCACCACGGGTAGGCCCGTCCCAGCCCGCCCGTCGCCCGTCCCAGCCCGGCCAGATGGTCTCTAGCGGGCTAGCTCGCCAGTGCGGCCGGGCGGTCAGCCTGCGGGTGTCCAGCCGGGGCGGTCAGCCTGCGGGTGTCCACCGGGCCGGCAGGTGCTTGATGCCGTTGATGAACGACGAGAGCAGCCGGTCGGGCTCGCCCGCCGCGTGGATGTCGGGCATCCGGCGGAACAGCTCGCGGAACATCACCGTGATCTCACGACGCGCCAGGTGGGCCCCCAGGCAGAAGTGCGGGCCGGGCCCGCCGAAGCCGACGTGGGGGTTCGGGTCGCGGGTGATGTCGAAGCGCAACGGGTCGGTGAAGACCTCCTCGTCACGATCCGCCGACCAGTAGTAGAGCAGGACCTTGTCACCCTCCTTGAGCTCGTGACCGCCCTCGAGGGTGTAGTCGCGGGTGACCGAGCGGCGCATCCAGGCGACGGGTGAGGCGTAGCGCACGATCTCCTCGACCGCCGTCGGCGCGTAGCGCTCGAAGTCGGACAGCCACAGCTGCTTCTGGTCGGGGTTCTGGGTCAGGAAGTGCAGCCCGTGCGCGATCGCGTTGCGGGTCGTCTCGTTGCCCGCGACCACCAGCAGGATGAAGAACGACCCGAGCTCCTG
>DASSKL010000038.1 GCA_035690485.1 Mycobacteriales bacterium
GCCGACGCGGCCGCAGACGACGACAACGCCGAGCCCGGCGCCGCGACCCGGTCGGACTCCGAAGGCGGCAAGGCCAAGGGCTCGTCCAGGCGGACCTCCCGGAAGGGCTCCTCCACCAAGGGCGCCGGACCCGAGGACTCCGAGGCTGCCGACGGCGCCGACGCCGAGCACGCCGACGGCGAGGGTGGTGACGCCGAGTCCGGCCACGCCGACTCGGATGCCGCCGACTCCGAGTCCGGCAAGTCCTCATCCCGCCGGCGCCGCCGTCGTCGTCGCCGCTCCGGATCCTCCGACGGCAGCGGTGACGACGATCCCGCCGACACCGTCGTGCACGTCCGGGAGAGCCGCTCCGGCGGGTCCGAATCGTCCAACGTGCAGGGCGTCAAGGGCTCCACCCGGCTGGAGGCCAAGCGGCAGCGGCGTCGCGAGGGACGCGAGTCCAGCCGCCGCCCGCCCGTGCTCAGCGAGGCTGAGTTCCTCGCTCGGCGCGAGTCGGTCGAGCGGGTCATGGCCGTGCGCCAGGGCAAGGACCGCACCCAGATAGCCGTGCTCGAGGACGGCGTGCTCGTCGAGCACTACATCACCCGCTCCGAGCACACGTCCTACGTCGGCAACGTCTACCTCGGCCGCATGCAGAACGTGCTGCCCAGCATGGAGGCCGCCTTCGTCGACATCGGCAAGGGTCGCAACGGCGTGCTCTACGCCGGCGAGGTCAACTACGACGCGAGCCAGCTCGACGGCCGGCCCCCGCGCATCGAGCAGGCGCTCAAGTCCGGGCAGTCCGTGCTCGTCCAGGTCACCAAGGACCCGATCGCGCACAAGGGCGCGCGGCTCACCAGCCAGATCAGCATCCCCGGCCGCTACGTCGTCCTCGTCCCCGAGGGGCACAGCACCGGCATCAGCCGCAAGCTGCCCGACAAGGAGCGCACCCGGCTCAAGAACATCCTCAAGCGCCTCACCCCCGAGGACGCCGGCCTCATCGTGCGTACGGCGGCCGAAGGGGCCAGCGAGGAGCAGCTCGAGCGTGATGTTGCCCGGCTCCAGGCCCAGTGGGAGGACATCCAGCGCAAGTCGCAGACAGCGAGCGCCCCGTCGCTGGTCTACGGCGAGCCCGACCTCGTCGTGCGCGTCATCCGCGACATCTTCAACGAGGACTTCTCCTCCCTCGTCGTCCAGGGTGACGACGAGTGGGACATGGTCGAGCCCTACATCGCCCATGTCGCGCCCGACCTGCGCGAGCGGGTCAGCAGGTGGGTCGAGCCCGGCGACGCCTTCGCGCACTACCGCATCGACGAGCAGCTCGCCAAGGCGCTCGACCGCAAGGTCTGGCTGCCCAGCGGTGGGTCGCTGGTCATCGACCGCACCGAGGCGATGACCGTCGTCGACGTCAACACCGGCAAGTTCACCGGCTCCGGCGGCAACCTCGAGGAGACCGTCACCCGCAACAACCTCGAGGCGGCCGAGGAGATCGTCCGCCAGCTGCGGCTGCGCGACGTCGGCGGCATCATCGTGATCGACTTCATCGACATGGTGCTCGAGAGCAACCGCGAGCTGGTGCTGCGCCGGCTCGTCGAGTGCCTCGGCCGTGACCGCACCAAGCACCAGGTCGCCGAGGTCACCTCGCTCGGGCTGGTCCAGATGACGCGCAAGCGCATCGGCCAGGGGCTGCTCGACGCCTTCAGCCAGACCTGCCCCGAGTGCAACGGGCGCGGGGTGAAGGTCGTCGTCGACCCGTTCGAGCCGGCACCGACGCACGCGCACGCCTCGACCGCGCACGCGGCGCCCGCGGGGGACGAGGGTGAGCCGGCCGAGGCACATCCGGAGCCCGCCAGCGCCTGACCGCGTCCGCGGCGCGGAAACGGTCGAAACAACGACATCCGGACGACCTGGCATGACCTGCGGTGACGGGGGTAGCGTCGGCTCAGGCTCAGTCACGAGCCTCCGCCGACTGCTCCGTTTCAGAGTCTTTGGAGGCGTCCTCATGGTGGCGTCCCGCCCATTTCTTGAGCCGATCGATGACGAGGTCGTGCGCCGGATGACCCGCCGGCTGCTCGCCGACTACGCGGACCGGCTTCCTGACACCACGATCTGGCGTTGTGTCGACGCGGCGCGCCGCGCCGTGCGCTACTTCGGTGAAGACCCCCAGGACCTGCCGCGAGTCCTCGAACGGATCGCCCGCGCCGACCTCGACCAGATCGCCAACGGCCGTGACTCCGGGGCCCGCATCTTCGGCGTGCACCGGCCCACGCATCCCGCCGACGGTTAGCCGGCCGGCCGAGCCCCAGGGGGGCGCTGGGCCGGGCCTCTTTGACCCACGGGCCGGGCACTCCGTATCCTGAACGCCGGCGCGTCCGAGCGGTCAAGAGACGTGCTGGCTCTCGCACGCCCGGCTTGCGCGGGGTCCGACCATCAGCACGTCAGGAGCGTCTGTCGATGTACGCGATCGTCCGCAGCGGCGGGCGCCAGCACAAGGTCGCTGTCGGCGACGTCCTCGAGGTCAACAAGCTCGAGGGCGGGGTCGGCGCTTCGCTGACGCTGCCCGCCGTGCTGCTCGTCGACGGCGAGAGCGTCACCCACGACGCGGGCAAGCTCGCGGGCGTGCGGGTGACCGCCGAGGTCGTCGAGCACACCAAGGGCCCCAAGATCCGCATGCACCTGTACAAGAACAAGTCCGGATACCACCGGCGCCTGGGCCACCGTCAGTCGCTCACCCGCGTCAAGGTCACCGGCATCGAGACCGGGAAGTAGCACCGAGATGGCACACAAGAAGGGCGCCTCGTCCAGCCGCAACGGCCGCGACTCCAACGCGCAGCGGCTCGGCGTCAAGCGCTTCGGCGGTCAGGCGGTCAACGCCGGCGAGATCCTCGTGCGCCAGCGCGGCACGCACTTCCACCCGGGCTGGCACGTCGGCCGCGGCGGCGACGACACGCTGTTCGCGCTCGTCGCCGGCACCGTGCAGTTCGGCAACCGCCGCGGCCGCCGAGTGGTCAGCATCGCCCCGAGCGACTCCTGACCCATTCGCTGAGTCGGTCCGCGTGAGCGGCCGGGGCGCGGAGTTCGTCGACCGCGTCGTCCTCCACGTCAGCGCGGGCAGCGGCGGCCACGGCTGCGCCTCGATCCATCGCGAGAAGTTCAAGCCGCTGGGGGGCCCCGACGGCGGCAACGGCGGCCGGGGCGGCGACGTCGTGCTCCTCGTCGACCCCGGCGTGACCACGCTGCTCGACTATCACCGCCACCCGCATCAGCGCGCCGGCAACGGCAAGCCCGGCCAGGGGAGCATGCGGCACGGCGCGAACGGCGGCGACCTCGTGCTGTCCGTGCCCTCGGGCACCGTCGTCCGCGACGCCGAGACAGGTGCCGAGATCGTCGACCTGGTCGGCGCCGGGACCCGCTACGTCGTCGGCGAGGGGGGCCGGGGCGGTCTCGGCAACGCGGCCCTCGCCTCCCCGCGGCGAAAGGCCCCCGGCTTCGCCCTTCTCGGCGAGCCCGGTGAGGTGCGCGACGTCGTCCTCGAGCTCAAGACCGTCGCCGACGTCGCGCTCGTCGGCTTCCCCAACGCCGGCAAGTCGTCGCTGATCGCGACCCTGTCGGCGGCCAAACCGAAGATCGCGGACTACCCGTTCACCACGCTCACCCCCAACCTCGGAGTGGTGGAGGCCGGCGACACCGTCTACACCGTCGCCGACGTACCCGGCCTGGTGCCCGGCGCCAGCGCCGGCAAGGGGCTGGGCCTGGAGTTCCTGCGCCACGTCGAGCGTTGCGCCGTGCTCGTGCACGTCATCGACGCCGCCACCCTCGAGCCCGGGCGCGACCCGCTCAGCGACCTCGACACGATCGAGGCGGAGCTCACCGCCTACGGCGGGCTGGCCGAGCGGCCACGGCTGGTGGCGATCAACAAGATCGACGTACCGGACGCCCGCGATCTCGCCGACCTCGTCCTGCCGATGCTCGCCGAGCGCGGCCTGCCCGCCTACCCGGTGTCGGCGGCGACCCGCGAGGGCCTGCAGGAGCTGCGTTTCGCGATGGCCGAGCAGGTCGCCGCTGCCCGCGCCGCCGAGCCGGAGCCCGAGGCGACCCGCATCGTGCTGCGCCCGCGGGCGGTTGACGAGAAGGAGTTCGCAGTCGACGTCGAGGAGGACGGCTTCCGGGTGCGCGGGCGCAAGCCCGAGCGCTGGGTGCGCCAGACCGACTTCACCAACGACGAGGCCGTCGGCTATCTCGCCGACCGGCTCGCCCGTCTCGGCGTCGAGGACGCGCTGGCCGACGCGGGAGCCGAGCGCGGGGCCGCCGTCACGATCGGCGACGTGACCTTCGACTGGGAGCCGACGCTGCGAGCCGGCGCCGGCGTGCCCTACGGCGTCCGCGGTGCCGACGAACGCCTCGACGCCTCCGACCGGGTGCCGGCCGCGGTACGCCGCGAGCTCAAGCGGGCCCGGCGCCGCCGCGAGGACGACGAGGACGACGACGGGGAGGAGCCGTGAGGGACGCGGTCGCTGGCGCGCAGCGGATCGTCGTCAAGATCGGCTCGTCGTCGCTGACCTCGGTCGATGCCGGCGTCGACGCGGCTCAGGTCGACCTGCTGGTGGATGCGCTCGCCGCCTGCCGCGCGGCCGGTCGCGAGGTCGTGCTGGTCTCCTCCGGTGCCATCGCCGCCGGGCTCGCACCGCTCGGGCTGCACGCCCGGCCCCGCGACCTTGCCACCCTGCAGGCCGCCGCGAGCGTCGGCCAGGGGCTGCTCGTCGCCTGCTACACCGAGGCGTTCGCCCGGCACGACCTGACGGTCGGGCAGGTGCTGCTGACCGCCGACGACGTCGTACGCCGCAGCCACTACCGCAACGCGCAGCGCACGCTGTCGCGGCTGCTCGGCCTTGGGGTGGTGGTCGTCGTCAACGAGAACGACACCGTCGCCACCGAGGAGATCCGGTTCGGCGACAACGACCGGTTGGCCGCGCTGGTCGCCCACCTCGTGCGGGCCGACGTGCTCGTGCTGCTCTCCGACGTCGACGGGCTCTACGACGGCAACCCGCGCCGGCCCGGCGCCCGCAAGATCGACGAGGTTCGCGGGCCGGCCGATCTGGCCGGCGTCTCCCTGGGCCGGCGCGGCGCGGCCGGCGTGGGCACCGGCGGCATGGTCACCAAGGTCGAAGCGGCCGGCATCGCCGCGGCGTCCGGCATCCCGGTGCTGCTCGCCGCCGCGACCGACGTGCAGGCCGCTCTCGGCGGAGCCGAGGTCGGCACGGTGTTCCACCCGACCGGCCGCCGGACGTCGTCGCGGCTGCTCTGGCTCGCCCATGCCAGCACGCCCCGCGGGAGCCTGCGGCTCGATGCCGGCGCCGTGGCGGCGGTCGTGCAGCGGCGCCTGTCGCTGCTGCCCGCGGGGGTCGTCGCCGTCGACGGTGACTTCGCCGCCGGTGACCCGGTCGACCTGGTCGACGAGACCGGCCGGGCGGTGGCCCGCGGGCTGGTCAACTACGACGCGAGCGAGCTACCCGCCCTCCTGGGACGCTCCACCCGGGAGCTGGCCGCCGAGCGGGGCCCGGCGTACGAGCGTGAGGTCGTCCACCGCGACGACATCGTGCTGCTGCGCCGCTGAGCTGATCGCCCGGCGGGCCAGCAAGAGGCTGACCGCGCCCGCAGCCGCGAACAGCGGCAACCCCATGCCGAGCTTCGCCGCCGCCAGCCAACCGACCTGGCTGTGCACGTAGAGCCACCCCTGGACGGTCGCCCGGGCGGCGAAGACCGCCACCCAGAGCAGTGAGGCGAGGGTGGCGGCCCGCCGGACCGGTGGCATGTGCTGCCAGTCGGTGCAGCGGTCGTCGAGCGCGGCGAAGACGTAGCCCACGAAGGGGCGTCCGACGAGCACGGACACGGCCGCCATCGCCGCGTAGGCGGCGTTGAGCAGGATGCCCGGCAGGAAGAACCCCTGGGCGCTGCCGGTGCGGGCCGCGACCGCGGCCGCCACCGCCACCGCGCCGAACCCGCCGATCGCCTGCCGCAACGGCTGCCGGCGGGCAAGCCGCAGCACCATGATCAGGACACCCGTGACCACCGCCGCGATCAGGCCGGCCCGCAGACCGCCGACGCTGTTGGCCGCGACGAAGACCACGGTCGGCGCGGCGCTGTCGATGACCCCGCGGACACCGCCGACGGCCTCGGCGAGTGTCTGCGGCTGCTGCGGGCGCATCGGTCCAGTCTGCCCGCCGCGGGCCGCATCGGGGCGTGCGCTCGCTAACCTTGTGCACATGAGCGAGGGGACCGCGCAGCAGTTCGCGGAGGTCGCGCATCGCGCCCGCGAAGCGGCGGTCGACCTCGCCCAGATGTCGCGAGCGCAGAAGGACGCCGCGCTGCACGCGCTGGCCGACGCGCTGGTGGCGGGCAGCGCCGACATCGTCGCGGCCAACGCGACCGACGTCGAGCGGGCTCGTGCCGACGGCACGTCGGCATCGGTCGTCGACCGGCTGGGGCTTGACGGCGACCGGATCGCGGCCATGGCTGACGGGCTGCGCCAGGTGGCCACGCTGCCCGACCCGGTCGGCGAGGTCGTCCGCGGCTCCACTCTCGCCAACGGCCTGGAGCTGCGGCAGGTCCGCGTGCCGATGGGCGTCGTCGGGATCATCTACGAGGCACGTCCCAACGTGACCGTCGACGCCGCCGGGCTGTGCATCAAGAGCGGCAACGCCGTGCTGCTGCGGGGCTCCTCGTCGGCCCGGGCCAGCAACGCCGCCCTGGTCGACGTGCTCTCGACCGCCGGGGTCGCGGCCGGCCTGCCGGCCGCCGCCGTACAGCTGGTGCCCGGCATCGACCACGAGTCGGCCAAGCACCTGATGCGCGCCCGCGGCCTCGTCGACGTGCTGATCCCGCGCGGTGGCGCCGGCCTGATCCGCAGCGTCGTCGAGGAGTCGACCGTGCCGGTCATCGAGACCGGCGTCGGCAACTGCCACGTCTACGTCGACGCCGACGCCGACCTCGACATGGCCGTCACCCTGACCGTCAACTCGAAGGTCCAGCGCTGCAGCGTCTGCAACGCCGCCGAGACCCTGCTCGTGCACCGCGCCGTCGCCGAGGCGTTCCTGCCGAAGGTGCTGCCCGCGCTGCACGACGCGGGCGTGACCGTCCACGGCGACCAGACCGTTCTTGCCTACGACGACACCGCGGTGCCGGCCACCGACGAGGACTGGGCCCAGGAGTACCTCTCGCTGGACCTGGCCGTCGGCGTGGTCGACTCGCTCGACGATGCGGTGGCCCACATCCGGCGCTGGGGCAGCCAGCACACCGAGTCGATCATCACCCGGTCGCAGTCCGCCGCGCGCCGGTTCGTCGCGACCGTCGACTCCGCCGCGGTGATGGTCAACGCGTCGACGCGGTTCACCGACGGCGAGCAGTTCGGCTTCGGCGCCGAGATCGGCATCTCGACTCAGAAGCTGCACGCCCGCGGGCCGATGGCCCTGCCCGAGCTCACGACGACCAAGTGGGTCGTCACCGGCGACGGTCACATCCGCGAGTAGCCGGGGCTCGGCGTCGGGTGACGGCCGCCGGTCGAACGAATAGAATGTGGTTCGGTATCCGCTGTCCGCCGGGCAGCGTCCGGCTGGCCGACGGAAGGCTGCTGCTGTCATGACTTCGACGCTCGTCCCCGTGTACGGCTCGCCGAGCGACGTGCACGAGCGGCTCGCGCAGGTGGGCTACCTCGCCGACGACGCGATCGCGACGACCGTGT
Source organism: Mycobacteriales bacterium (assembly GCA_035690485.1). Classification (NCBI taxonomy): domain Bacteria; kingdom Bacillati; phylum Actinomycetota; class Actinomycetes; order Mycobacteriales; species Mycobacteriales bacterium. The sequence continues at coordinate 7,718 of DASSKL010000038.1, forward strand.
TCCTCGCCGACCGCCTCGGCAAGCCCCTGCTGGTCGAGGGTCCGGCCGGTGTCGGCAAGACCGAGCTCGCCAAGGCGATCGCCGAGTCGACCGGCTCCGGGCTCATCCGCCTGCAGTGCTACGAGGGCCTCGACGAGGCGCGCGCGCTCTACGAGTGGAACTACAAGAAGCAGCTGCTGCGCATCCAGGCGGCCGGCTCCGACGCGAAGTGGGAAGAGACCCACGACGACATCTTCAACGAGGAGTTCCTCCTCTCGCGGCCGCTGCTCACCGCGATCCGCCAGGACCGGCCGACCGTGCTGCTCATCGACGAGACCGACAAGTCCGACGTCGAGGTCGAGGGGCTGCTCCTCGAGGTGCTCTCCGACTTCCAGGTCACGATCCCCGAGCTCGGCACCATCGAGGCATCGCGCCGCCCGATCGTCGTGCTGACCTCCAACGCGACCCGTGAGCTGTCCGAGGCGCTCAAGCGCCGCTGCCTCTACCTGCACCTCGACTACCCGTCGGCCGAGCGGGAGAAGGCGATCGTCCTCGCCCGGGTGCCCGAGGTCGCCGCCTCGCTGGCCGACCAGCTCGTGCAGACCGTGCGCGCGCTGCGCTCGCTGGAGCTGAAGAAGTCGCCGAGCATCGCGGAGACGATCGACTGGGCGCGTACCCTCGTCGCGCTCGGCCTCGACACCCTCGACGAGGCGGCGGTCAACAGCACGCTCGGTGTCGTGCTCAAGCACGCCTCCGACCAGGCGCGCGCCGCCGACCAGCTCAAGCTCAGCTGACGCCGTGACGGGCGGACTGATCGACCGTCAGGTCGGCTTCGTCGGCGCACTGCGCGAGGCCGGTCTGCCGGTCTCGCTGGCCGAGTCGCTCGACGGCGTGCGGGCGATGGGCGCGATCGAGCTGCTCGACCGCGAGCAGCTGCGCGCCGCCTATGCGGCGACGCTGGTGAAGCGGCCGGCGCACCGGGTGACGTTCGACGCGCTGTTCGACCTGTGGTTCCCGCCCGCGTGGGGGGACTCGGTCGACGTCGACGAGCACATCGAGGAGGCGCTCGAGGACATCGACCCCGACGACGCCGGGGCGATGCGCGACCTGCTGCGCAGCCGGCTGCTCGACCTGCTGCTCGAGGGTGACGACGCCAAGCTGCGCCGGTTCGCCCGCGAGGTCGTCGGTCGCATCGGCCGGGCCGACTCCGCGCCCGGGCGCCAGTCGTGGTTCGCCTACCGGGTGCTGCGTCAGCTCAACCCGCAGACGCTCATGGCCGCGCTGCTCGAAGAGGTGCTGCAGGGCGAGGAGCGTGGCGGGCTCGCGGAGAAGGTCGCCCGCCAGTCGCTCGCCGAGCGCATCAAGGCGTTCGAGAGCTACGTCGAGGCGGAGGTGCGCCGGCGGCTTGCGGAGGAGAAGGGCGTCGAGCAGGTCTCCAGGACCGCCGTCAAGCCGCTGGTCGAGACGGTCGACTTCCTGCGCGCCTCCCGTGACGATCTCGCCCAGCTGCGCCGCGAGGTCTACCCGCTCGCCCGCCGGCTCGCGACCCGGCTCACTGCCAAGCGGCGGCTCGGTCGCTCCGGACGCCTGGACTTCCGGCGTACGGTCCGCGCCTCGCTGTCGACCGGCGGCGTGCCGATCGAGACCAAGCACAAGCCGCACAAGCCGCACAAGCCCGAACTGGTCGTGCTCTGCGACGTCAGCGGGTCGGTGACGGCGTTCGCGCACTTCACGCTGCTGCTGTCCTACGCGCTGCGCGAGCAGTTCTCCAAGGTGCGGGCGTTCGCTTTCATCGATACGACCGACGAGGTCACGAAGTACTTCGAGCCGGGCAAGGACGTCGCCGACGCGATGACGTCGATGGCCAACGAGGCCGACCTCGTGTGGTTCGACGGGCACAGCGACTACGGGCACGCATTCGAGATCTTCGCGGAGAAGTGGCCCGACGCGGTGACCCCGCGCACGTCGCTGCTGGTCCTCGGTGACGCCCGGAGCAACTACCGGCAGCTCGCGCTGCCGACCGTGCGCTCGCTCGTGCACCACGCGCGGCACGCCTACTGGCTCAACCCCGAGCCTCGGCAGTACTGGGGGAGCGGTGACTCGGCCGCCACGCAGTACGCCCAGGTGATGCCGATGGTGGAGTGCCGCAACTCCGTTCAGCTCCAGGACTTCGTCGAGGCGCTGCTCCCGACCTGACCCGCGGTCACTTCGAGCCCAGCAGTCCGGTCACGACACTGATCGCGCTGCCGACGAGGCCGCCGGTCGTGGTCGTGACGGCCGTGGTCGGTGACGGGCTGGGCGCCGGCGACGGGTTCGAGGCCGGTGCCGGTCCGGCCGACGTGGCCGGAGCGGGCTGTGCCGCCGGCACGGCGCCGGCGAGGAACGCGCTGTTCGCGGTGTTCCAGTGCGCGGCGAGCCAGCTGCCCGCGGCCGGCTTCGTCGAGAAGTAGTCGTCGTGGCGGCAGTCGTAGCGCCACTGGTGAGAGCTGCTGCACACGACCTGTTGCCTTGCCCCGGTGCCGTCGTCGTAGCACATGATGTCGGCACCGTCGGTGCAGTGGGCGGCCTTCGTCGCGTGAGGCGCGTCGGGCTGTACGCCGCCCAGCATGTGCATGAGCTCGTGACCCTCGCCGTAGTCCCAGCAGGAGCGGTCGACGCGCGCGTAGGACGGGTAGGCGCCGTTGTTGTCGTTGTCCTGCGTCGGCTTGGAGTCGACGTAGACCGTGGCCTGGCCGCAGATGACGTCGTCGTCCATCCAGACGAGGTACTTGCGGTTGGGCTGGTCCAGGCCCGCGTCCGAGAGCGCCTTGATGAAGTTGGTCATGTTCTGCGCCGCAGTCGGGGACACCGCGATCTGGCCGACCAGCAGGTGGCAGCCCGGTGAACCGTTGTCGGTGACCCAGCGCACGTGCCGGCTCCCGCCGGTCTCCGCGGCGCTCTCGTTGATCTCGTTGTCCACCGCCGCCGCCCACTGCTGGATCGAGCCGGCGTAGGTGCCGAACCGGTTCGGACTGCCTTGCACGTAGGCGTAGTAGGCGATGACCCGCGGCCCGTCGTGACCGTTGCCGTAGCAGCCGATCGAGCCGCCTGCGGGCGGGTGGCCGCTGCCGGAGCCGGACGCGCTCAGCTCAGCCTTCGGGTCGGCTCCGTGGCTGCAGAGGTCGGGAGCACCGGCGATGAGAGGTGCGCAGGTCAGACCCTGCACGAGCTCGCCGACCACGTCGGCCGCCTGGCCCACCAGTGCCGACGGCGAGACGGGCGCGGTGCGCGCCACGGTGCCGGCAGCAGCACCCGCGTTGCGCGGCGCGGTGGTGACGGCCGTGACGGCGGCGGCCGGCCGGTCGGGCAGCTTCTCCTGCGCCATCGCCGTCGCCCCGACGGCGAGCGCCAACGATGTCGCGGCGAGCCCTGCCCCGATGATCCGGACGCCCATGAGCCGAGGCCCCTTCCGCGTGTCTAGTGCTTGCGGATCAGGGATCGGGACGTCCGAAAGGCCGTTGTTGGCCCGATCGGACTATTTCGGGCTAGTACGCCCGACCGTGAGGGAAACGCGCAGAGCGTCCGGAGGGGCCGGGTCGCCGCTGCGCTCTAGGCTTGGCCGGTGAGCGGCACCCGCCGGCTGGGCGTGATGGGCGGCACGTTCGACCCCGTGCACCACGGCCACCTGGTGGCAGCTAGCGAGGTGGCGACGCTGTTCGACCTCGACGAGGTCATCTTCGTCCCGACCGGCCAGCCGTGGCAGAAGTCCTCGTACGACGTGACGCCGGCCGAGGACCGCTACCTGATGACGGTCATCGCGACGGCGAGCAACCCGCGCTTCTCGGTCAGCCGGGTCGACGTCGACCGGCCCGGCCCGACCTACACCTACGGGACGCTGCGCGCACTCCATGAGCAGTACGGCGCCTCAGGAGAGCTGTTCTTCATCACGGGCGCCGACGCGTTGGCGCAGATCCTCGGGTGGCACCGCTCCGACGAGCTGTTCGACCTGGCCCACTTCATCGGCGTCACGCGACCCGGCCATCACCTGGCCGACCCCGGCCTGCCCGACGGTGGTGTGAGCCTCGTCGAGGTGCCGGCGCTCGCCATCAGCTCGACCGACATCCGGCGGCGGGTGGCCGAGGGGCACCCGATCTGGTACCTCGTGCCCGACGGCGTCGTGCAGTACATCCAGAAGCGGCACCTCTACCGCGCCGTCAGCTGAGGACTGCGCCGTCCGGGCGGCCCGGTGTCCGGCGACCGGCCCTACAGATCTGCGCCCGAACGGACGAGACACCTACGGTGCCCGTCCTGCAGCAGCCTCCCGGCGCGCCGGTCGTCATCGAGCCGCGGCTCAGCCGGCGTGCGCAGCGCGCCGCCGAACGTCGCCGGCAACGCCGCCAGCGCCGCATCCTCGCCGCCATCACGGCAGGTGTGGTCGCGCTCGCCGCGATCGTGCTCTTCGTCGTACGCGGGCATTCGTCGAGTCCGGACAAGTCCGTGGCAGCCGCCGGCGCCCGCACGCAGAGCACCTTGCTGCTCTCCCTGCGGGCGGGAGACGGCAGTGCCGCCGCGTCGGTGCTGCTCGCCGACGACCCGGCCCACCACCAGGGCGCCGAGGTCCTCGTGCCCGGCCGCGTCATCGTCGACGCGCCGGGTTACGGCAGTCACCCGTTCGCTCAGGTGCTCACCCTCCCCGGGGCCGGCTCGCTGTCCCGCGCCGCCCTGACCGATCTGGTCGGCGTCACCGTCGACGGCTACTGGACGCTCGACCAGACGTCGTTCGGCCGGCTCGTCGACACCCTGGGCGGCATCGACGTCCGGGTCGACCGTGACGTCGTACGCCGCACCGCGGGAGGTGGCGGCCAGGTGCTCGTCCCCGCCGGCCGGCAGCACCTCAACGGTGCGTCGGCCTGGGCCTACGCGACGTACGTCGCCGCCGGCGAGGACCCCACCGCGCAGCTGCCCCGGGTGCAAACCGTGCTCGACGGTGTCCTCGCGAAGATGCCGCGGGACGAAGCGGCTGCGGGCCGGATCGTCGGTGCGTTCCGCGGCGCGACCGACCGGTCCACGAAGCAGCTCGCCCACCTGTTCGTCGGGCTCGCCACCGATGCTCGCGGCTCCGACCTGACCTACACCCAGCTTCCCGTGCTCGACGTGGACACCGGCGGGCCGCTGCCGACCTACCGGATCGACAGTGCCAAGGTGCAGCAGCTGGTGAAAACGTCGTTCGCCGGTTCGCAGGTGGCGGACGGCGACGGGGCCGGCCGCCGGGTGCTGGTCGAGAACGCCGTCGGCACGCCGGGCCTGGGCGCGTCGGTGCGCGACCGCATCGTCAAGGCCGGCTACGTCTTCGTCTCCTCCAGCAACTTCCCGCCCTTCGGCCGCGCGCAGTCGCTGGTGCTGGTCTTCCAGGACACCCCCGGTGCCCAGGCGAAGGGCGCCGCGCTGGCGAAGGCGCTCGGACTGCCGGTCACCTCGGTGCGCTTCTCGCCGCGCGGCCAGTCGGTTGCCGACATCGTCGTGATCCTCGGGCGCGACTACCGGTCGTGACATCCTGGGCAGGTCCGATCCCTGCCCGAGAGAGTGCCGTGACTGCATCAGCCCGCGCGCTCGAGCTCGCCCAGGCGGCCGCCGCGGCAGCGGCCGACAAGCTGGCGACCGAGCTGCAGATCATCGACGTCAGCGAGCAGCTGGTCATCACGGACTGCTTCGTCCTCGCGGCGGCCGCCAACGACCGACAGGTCCGCGCCGTCGTCGACGCCATCGAGGAACGCATGCGCGACCTCGGCGCCAAGCCGGTGCGCCGCGAGGGGGAGCGCGAGGGCCGGTGGGTGCTGCTCGACTACGTCGACATCGTCGTGCACGTGCAGCACGCCGAGGAGCGCGACTACTACGCCCTCGAGCGGCTCTGGAAGGACTGCCCGACGTTGCCGCTCCCCGAGGCGGCGCTGGCGCCGCGGCGTGACGCCTCCTGAGGCTCGGGTGGGCGACGGCCCACGCCGGCTGGTGCTGTGGCGGCACGGGCGTACGGCGTGGAACGAAGGCGGCCGGTTCCAGGGCCAGCTCGACCCGCCGCTCGACGACACCGGGTTGGTCCAGGCGCGCGACGCGGCGCCGATGCTCGCGAGCCTGCGTCCCGCGGTCCTGGTGAGCAGCGACCTGGTCCGGGCACGTGACACCGCGGCAGCGCTGGCCGCCCTGGTCGACGTGCCCGTGCAGGACTGCGCCGCACTGCGCGAGATGGATCTGGGGGAGTGGCAGGGGCTGACCCGCCGGGAGGCGCGCGAGCGGTTCCCCGAGGAGTACGCCGAGTGGCAGGTCGGCAAGGACGTCCGCCGCGGTGGTGGCGAGAACTACTCCGAGGTCGGCCGCCGGGCCGCCGACGCGCTGCTGGCCGCGCTGTCGGGCGTACCGCCGGGCGGCACCCTGGTCGCGGTGTCGCACGGCGGCACGATCCGCTCGGCCATCGGCACGCTGCTCGACCTCGAGGTCGTGCTCTGGTGGCGGCTCGGACCGCTCGGAAACGCACGCTGGTCGGTGCTCGTGGAGAACCGTCGCGGCTGGCAGCTGGAGGAGCACAACGCGGGCGGCCGGCCCGAGCGGGTGACCAGCGGCGACGACGCCCGCTAACGGTCCCCGTTGATACACTGAGGCCGCCGCGGGGGTATAGCTCAGTTGGTAGAGCACTTGCTCGGCAGGCAAGGGGTCAGGGGTTCGAATCCCCTTACCTCCACCGCGACGTCATGGGGCGCAGTGGGACAGTAGAGCCCACTGCGCCGCGTGCATTCCGGCGTTCTGACGACCGAGGAGACCCAGATGGCTTCCGACCAGCACGTCGACGTCCTCATCGTCGGCGCCGGTCTGTCGGGCATCGGCGCCGCGTGCCGGCTGCAGATGGAGTGCCCGGGCAAGACGTTCACGATCCTCGAGGCGCGCGAGGCCATCGGCGGCACGTGGGACCTCTTCCGCTACCCGGGCATCCGATCCGACTCGGACATGTACACCCTGGGCTACGACTTCCGGCCGTGGACCGAGGCCAAGGCGATCGCCGACGGGCCGTCGATCCTCAACTACATTCGCGAGACCGCGAGAGACTACGGCGTCGACCGGCACATCCGGTTCAACCACCGCGTGGTGCGAGCCGCCTGGTCGACCGACGACGCGGTCTGGACCGTCGAGTCGGAGCGCTCCGACACCGGCGAGACGGTGCGGTTCACCTGCGGCTTCCTGTTCATGTGCAGCGGTTACTACCGCTACGACCAGGGCTACCTGCCCGAGTTCCCGGGCGTGGAGCGGTTCGCCGGTCCGGTCGTGCACCCGCAGCACTGGCCCGAGGACCTCGACTACGACGGCAAGCGCGTCGTCGTCGTCGGCAGCGGGGCGACAGCGGTCACGCTCGTGCCCGCGATGGCCGAGCGCGCGGCCCACGTGACGATGCTCCAGCGTTCCCCGACCTACGTCGTGTCGATGCCGGCGAAGGACCCCATCGCGACGCGGCTGCGCCGGTGGCTGCCGGAGATGCGCGCCTACCAGGCGGTGCGCTGGAAGAACGTGCTGCTGACGATGCTCAGCTACCAGCTGAGCCGCCGGGTGCCGCAGGTCGTGCGCGCCGGCATTCGCAAGGGCGTCGAGAAGCAGCTCGGTCCCGACTACGACATCGACACGCACTTCAACCCGCGCTACGACCCGTGGGACCAGCGCATGTGCCTGGTGCCCGACGGCGACCTGTTCGCGGCCATCAGCAGCGGCCGCGCCTCGATCGTGACCGACACCATCGAGACCTTCGACGAGACCGGCATCCAGCTGACCTCCGGTGAGCGCCTCGAGGCCGACGTGGTCATCACCGCCACGGGGCTCAACATGCTCGCCCTCGGCGGCATGCAGATCAGCGTCGACGGCCGCGCGGTCGAGCTGCACGAGACCGTCGCCTACAAGGGGATGATGTTCAGCGGCATCCCGAACCTCGCCGCGGCCATGGGCTACACCAACGCCTCGTGGACACTGAAGTGCGACCTCGTGTGCGCCTACGTCTGCCGGCTGCTGGGCCGGATGGACGAGCTCGGCGTCCGGCAGGTCACGCCGCGCTGGCCGGGCGGCTCGCTGCCCGACAGCCCCTTCATCGACCTGACGTCCGGCTACGTCATGCGGTCGATCGACAAGTTCCCCAAGCAGGGGCGCCGGTCGCCGTGGCGGCTCTACCAGAACTACATCCGCGACATCGTGCTGCTCAAGCGCGCACCGCTCGACGACGGCGCCGTCGAGTTCTCCAACCCGGTGCCGGCCGGCCGCCCCGCCGAGCGCGTCGCCGTCTGACGCCCGCTGGCGCCGGGTCCGCCCCCGCGCGGGCCCGTCGTCGGCGACACTGGTTGCACCATGGCCCCACCGTCCAGCCACCGGCGGCGGCGCCGACGCCTGCGGCGTTTCGGCGTCACGCTGACCGTGCTCGCGATCGTCGCGGTGGGTGCGGTGGTCGTCTGGCATCGGGCGGGACCCGGCGCCACCGGCTGCACGGTGACCGCCGGCACCGACCACTACGAGCTCGACACCGAGCAGGCCGCCAACGCGGCCACCGTCGCGGCGACGGCCGACCGGCTCGGCCTGCCGCACCACGCGGTGACGGTCGCTCTCGCCGCGGCCCTGCAGGAGTCGAAGCTGCGTAATCTGCCCTACGGCGACCGCGACTCCCTCGGGCTCTTCCAGCAACGGCCGTCGCAGGGCTGGGGCACGCCGGCGCAGCTCATGGACCCGGCGTACGCCTCGGGTGCGTTCCTTCAGGGGCTGGAGAAGGTGCGCGGCTGGGAGACGATGTCGCTCGCCGACGCCGCGCAGTCGGTGCAGCGCAGCGCGTCGGCCGACGCCTACGCCGGCTGGGAGGACCAGGCCCGGGCGCTCGCTCGAGCGCTCACCGGAGAGGTCCCCGCTGCGCTCACCTGCCGCTTCGACAAGCCCGTGTCGACGGCGACGGCCGAGCACCTGCGCAACCGGATGCAGGTGGAGTTCGGCAGCGCGCTGCACAACGACGCCAGCCGCTGGACGGTCGCGACGTGGCTGGTCGCGCACTCCTACACCAGCGGCGTCACCGCGGTGACCTACGACGGCCAGACGTGGACCTACGCCAGCGGTGCGTGGAAGCACGGAGCAGGTGTCGACGGGGCCAGCCCCGACCGCGTGGCGGTGCGACTCGGCGACGCGACGACACTGCAGGTCTGACCGGACGCGCGACGGTGTTCACTACGCAGGTGTGAGCGAGCATCTCGACGAAGCCGCGCCGGTCCGCACCGGTGACGACCTGGACTGGCCGCGCATCGAGTCCTACCTGCGCGAGCACCTCGAAGGCGCCGAGGGCGAGTTCACGGTGCTGCAGTTCCCGCACGGTGCGGCCAACCTGACCTACCTGCTGCGCTTCGGTGACCGCGAGTTCGTGCTGCGGCGACCGCCGTTCGGCGTCATCGCACCAGGCGCGCACGACATGCGGCGGGAGTTCCGGGTGCTGTCGCGGCTGTGGCGGGTCTTCGACCTCGCCCCCCGGGCCTACGTCTTCTGCGACGACCACGACGTCGCCGGTGCCGACTTCTTCGTCATGCAGCGCCGGGACGGCGTCGTCATTCGCGGCGTGCTGCCGCCGTCGATGGCCGGGCTGCCGGACGTAGGCCGGCGCATCGGCTTCGCTGTCGTCGAGGCGATGGCCGCGCTGCACCTCGTCGACCCGGCGGCGGCCGACCTGGCCGACCTCGGCCGGCCGGAGGGCTTCGTCGCCCGGCAGGTGTCCGGCTGGAAGAAGCGCTGGGACCTGGTTGCGGACGAGGCCAACACGCCGGTCATGACCGAGGTGCACGAACGGCTCGAGCGCACGATGCCCCGACCGAGCCGCGCGTCGCTGGTGCACAACGACCTCAAGCTGGACAACTGCCAGTTCGACCCGGCCGACCCGGACCGGGTTGTGTCCATCTTCGACTGGGACATGACGACGGTCGGCGACCCGCTGGTCGACCTGGGCACCCTGCTCAACTACTGGCCCGACCCTGCCGACCCACCGCAGGCGGCGCGCGGCGCGCATCCCGGGGAGCGGCAGATGGGCCTCCCGTCACGTGCCGAGATCGTGCAGCGGTACGCCGAACGCACCGGCACTCCGGTCGAGTCGATCGGCTGGTACGAAGCCTTCGCGCAGTGGAAGACGGCCGTCGTCGTGCAGCAGCTCTACAACCGTTTCGCTCGGGGCGAGACGCAGGACACCCGCATGGCACACCAGGCCGACCGGGTCCCGGCGCTGGCGGCGGGAGCGCTGGAGCTGATCGAGGGGATTCCGGCGGGGTGACGCCCACGCCGGCGGGCAAGGCAGCGCAGCGCACCCATGCGCGGGCGGCGCGGCGGCTTCAGCGCGCCGCGGGCAGGCTTGCCACCACCGCCCTGGAGCGCATGGAGGCGACGCTGCCGTGGTTCGCCGCGCTGCCGGCCGACCAGCGGTCGTGGGTCGGGCTCGTCGTGCAGTCGGGCCTGGCCGGCTTCGCCCGGTGGCTGCGTGAGCCGGAGAGCAGCGAGCGGGTGACACTCGACGTCTTCGCCACCGCGCCGCGGGAGATGGCCCGGCTGATCACGCTGCAGCAGACCGTCGAGCTCGTCCGCATCGTCGTCGACATCGCGGAGGAGGCGGCGGCGGACCTGGCCGACCCCGGTGAGGAGGCGTGGCTGCGCGAGTCGACCCTGCGCTTCTCCCGGGAGATCGCGTTCGCCGCAGCCACGGTCTACGCCCGCGCCGCCGAGCAGCGCGGTGCGTGGGACGCCCGGCTCGAGGCCCTCGTCGTCGACGCGATCCTGCGCGGCGAACCCGACGACACGTTGCTCTCCCGCGCCTCGGCCCTCGGCTGGGCCGACCCGCCCGCGGTCACCGTCGTCGCCGGCCGCTCGCCGCACGACGACCCCGAGGCGGTGGTCGAGGCGGTCCACCGCCGGGCAGCCGTCGAACGACTGCAGGTGCTCGCCGGGGTGCAGGGCACCCGGCTCGTCGTGGTGCTCGGCGGCGACGGCACCCTCGACCGCGGGGTGCGCATCCTCGCCGACGCCTTCGGAGCCGGCCCGGTCGTCGTCGGGCCGACCGTCGGCTCGCTCTCAGGCGCATGGTCCTCCGCGCTCGAGGCGCTCGCCGCACTGCGCGCCGCGCCCGCGTGGCCCGCCGTACCCCGGCCGGTGCCGGCCGCGGCTTTGCTCCCCGAGCGAGCGCTCAACGGAGAGCCCGTCGCGCTGCAGGCCCTCGTCGACACCGTCTTCGCGCCGTTGCGCGACGCCGGCGGCTCGCTCCTCGAGACGGTCGAGGCCTATCTCGACTGCGGGGGGGCGGTCGAGGCGACCGCGCGCGCCCTCTACGTGCACGCCAACACCGTCCGCTACCGCCTGGGCCGTGTGGCCGACCTCTGTGGCCTTTCCCCAAATGATCCACGGGACGGCTACGTGCTCCGCACCGCTATTACGGCAGGACGGCTACGCCCGGTCGAGGGCGCGTTGTAGGAACCCTACAAACGCGGGCACGATATTTCGTGCGCGTCGTCCGACGACACCCGGCGCCCGGCCGGGCGAGGGTGGAGACGTGCTCGCCCTCCTCGCCCCCGGCCAGGGGTCACAGACCCCCGGCTTCCTCGCTCCCTGGCTCGACCTGCCGGGTGTCGCCGACCGCGTGCGCTGGCACGGCACCGTGGCCGGTCGGGACCTGCTCACGGCCGGTGCCGACCCGGACTTCCCCGACGTCGTCGACACCGCCGTCGCCCAGCCCCTGATCGTCGCCGCGGGCCTCGCGACGGCACCGCTGCTCGGTGATCTGCCGATGGGCACCCCGGTGGCCGGCCACAGCGTCGGGGAGTTCACGGCGGCGGTCCTGGCCGGCGCGCTCGACCCGAGTGCGGGGCTCGCACTCGTCGGCGAGCGGGGCCGTGCCATGGCCGAGGCCTCTGCCCGCACCGACGGGGGGATGACGGCGATCCTCGGTGGCGACGCCGACGAGGTGGAGCGCGCGGTGAGCGCCGCCGGCTGCGTCGTCGCCAACCACAACGGCGCCGGGCAGGCCGTGGCGGCCGGGCCGCGCGCCGCGCTCGAGCGGCTCGCTGCGGCACCGCCCGCCGGGGCGCGGTTGCGACCGCTGTCGGTCGCCGGCGCGTTCCACACGGAGCTCATGGCCGCCGCCCAGCGGGTGCTGGCCGACGTCGCGGCCGGCGTCTCCGCGAAGGACCCGCGGCTGCCGTTCGTGTCCAATGCCGACGGCGCGGTCGTCGACCGCGGCAGCGAGCTGGTGGCCCGGCTGGTGGCGCAGGTGAGCCGCCCGGTCCGCTGGGACAGCTGCATGCAGACCCTCGGTGCGATGGGCGTCACGGCCGTGATCGAGCTCCCGCCGGCGGGCACCCTGACCGGGCTGGTGCGCCGGGCGCTCCCCGGCGTACGCACCGTCGCCCTTCGCGGACCGGACGACCTCGACGAGGCGCGCGCGCTGATCGCGGAGTTCGCCCACGTCGACGTGTCGCCGCTGCTGCCGTGGCGAGTGCTCGTGGCACCGGTCGGCGGCACGTTCCGCGCAGAGCCGGTGGTTCCCGGCGACAAGCTGCCGGAGGGCACCGAGGTCGGCCGGGTGGTGTCGCACCGCGACGAGACGGCCGTTCGCACGGCCCACGGCGGCGTGCTGGTGGAGTGGCTGGCGCAGGACGGCGACCCGGTCGCCCCGGGACAGGCGCTGGCCCGGCTGCACCCCGAGACCGCGGACGTCGTGGCATGAAGGCCCGCAGCGGCGCACCCGGCGCGCGCATCCTCGCGGTCGCCGATCACCGACCGGCGCGGTCGGTCAGCAACGACGACCTGTCGCAGGTCCTCGACACCTCGGACGAGTGGATCCGCGAACGCACCGGCATCGCCCATCGCGGTGTCGCCGACGCCGCGGAGAGCGTGGTGGCGATGGCGGCCGACGCCGCCGGCAAGGCGCTGGCGGCCGCCGGCGTCGACCCGGCGCAGGTAGACCTCGTCGTGCTCGCCAGCTGCACGATGCCGACCCCGATCCCCGGTGGTGCGGCTCGGCTCGCGCGGCTCATCGGCGCCGGATCTCCGGGGGCCTACGACGTCAACGGCGCCTGCGCCGGCTTCTGCTACGGGCTGGCCGCCGCGGCTGACGCGGTGCGCGCGGGCAGCGCTCGCTACGTGGTCGTCGCCGGTGCGGAGCGGCTGTCCGACTGGCTCGACTGGACCGACCGGTCGACCGCGGTGATCTTCGGTGACGGGGCGGGTGCGGTCGTGGTCGGGCCCGCCGACGAGCCCGGTATCGGCCCGGTGGTCTGGGGCAGCGACGGCGACCGGCACGCGCTGATCCAGGTGCCGTCGGGCGGTCACCTCGAGATGGACGGTCCGGCGGTCTTCCGGTGGGCGACCACGTCGCTCGCCGCGATCGCGGAGCAGGCCTGCGACGCCGCGGGCATTGCGCCGAGCGATCTCGCGGCGTTCGTGCCGCACCAGGCCAACCTGCGCATCATCACCGCGGTGGTGCGCCGGCTCGCCATTCCCGACGTCGTCATCGCCGACGACATCGTCTCGGCCGGCAACACGTCGTCGGCGTCGATCCCCATGGCGCTCACCGCGCTGCAGGCCGAAGGCCGGGTCGCCGGCGGCGACCTCGCGCTGCTGCTCGGCTTCGGCGCCGGCCTCACCTGGGCCGGCCAAGTCGTCCGCGTGCCCTGAGCGGTCGCGGAACTTCCATCCACTGAAGGAGAAAGCATGTCCCAGCAGGAGATCCTCGACGCGCTCGCCGAGATCGTGCACGAGGTGACCGGCATCCCGATCCGTGAGGTCGAGCCGGGCAAGTCGTTCAGCAAGGACCTCGACATCGACTCGCTGTCGATGGTGGAGATCGCGACGGCGGCCGAGGACCGGTTCGGCGTGAGCATCCCCGACGAGTCGCTCGGCCAGCTGAAGACCGTCGCCGACGCCGTCGCCTACATCGAGAAGGCCGGCGTTCCGGCATGAGTCGTGAGGTCGTCGTCACCGGCCTCGGCGCGGTGACCCCGCTCGGCGGCGACATGACGTCGACCTGGTCGGCGCTGGTCGCCGGCACGTCCGGCGCCCGCCTGCTCGAGGACGACTGGGCGGCCGAGCTGCCGGTGCGCATCGCCGCACCGGCAGCGGTCGACCCCGCCGAGGTGCTCGACCGGGTCGAGGCGCGAACCCTCGACCGCGGGCAGCAGCTCGCGGTCGTGGCGGCCGGCGAGGCGTGGACCGACGCCGGCGCTCCCGACGTGGAGCCCGAACGCCTGGCCATCGTCATCGGCACCGGCATCGGCGGCGTCCTCACCACGCTCGCCGCCTACGACACGCTGAAGGAACGCGGCGCCCGCCGCGTCTCGCCGCACACCGTGCCGATGCTCATGCCCAACGGGCCGGCGGCCGCCGTGGGCCTGCGGCTCGGTGCGCGGGCCGGGGTGCACGCGCCGGTGTCGGCATGCGCGTCGGGCGCCGAAGCCGTCGCGCTGGCGCTCGACCTGGTCCGGTCCGGCCGCGCCGACGTTGTCGTCTGCGGGGGCACGGAGGCGGCGATCCACCCGTTGCCGATCGCGGCGTTCGCCTCGATGCGGGCGCTCTCGACGCGGGAGTCCGAACCCGCGGCCGCCTCGCGGCCGTTCGACAAGGGCCGTGACGGCTTCGTCCTCGGAGAGGGCGCCGGGGTGCTCGTCGTCGAGTCGGCCGAGCACGCGGCTGCGCGCGGGCGGACGGCGTACGCCGTGCTCGCCGGAGCCGGCATCAGCGCCGACTCCCACCACGTCGCAGCACCGGAGCCGACGGGTGCGGGCGCGGCGCGTGCCATGCAGGGAGCGCTGCGCGACGCGGGGCTGGCACCCGAGGACGTGCGGCACGTGAACGCCCACGCGACCTCGACACCCGCCGGCGACGTGGCCGAGTCGTCGGCCATCCGCACGGCGTTCGGCCCCGCGGCCGGGCAGCTCGCCGTGACCGCCACCAAGTCCTGCACAGGCCACCTGCTCGGTGCCGCCGGCGCGGTCGAGGCGGCGCTCACCGTCCTGTCACTGCATCACCATCTGGTGCCGGCGGTGCGCAACCTCGACGACCCCGACGACGAGGTTCAGCTCGACGTCGTCCGCGTCGACCCGCGGCCCCTCGCGCCGGGTGCGGCGCTGTCCAACTCGTTCGGCTTCGGCGGGCACAACGTGGCGCTCGCCTTCATGGAGGTCTGATGACCCTGCTCAGCGACCACCCGCGCGCAGTCGAGCGTCAGGGTGTCGCCGACGAGCGCGACCCCCGGGTGCGCCTGGCGCGGCTCTTCGACGCCGACTCGCTCACCGTGCTGCGCGACGACACCGGTTGCGGTGTCGTCGCCGGCATCGGCGTGGTCGACGGGACAGAGGTCGTCGCGTTCGCCACCGACGCGTCGGTGCAGGGCGGGGCGATGGGCGCCGAGGGCTGCGCGGCCATCGCGTCGGCCTACGACGTGGCGATCCGCGCCCGGGCGCCGATCGTCGGCATCTGGCACTCCGGCGGCGCCCGGCTGCGGGAGGGGGTGACCTCGCTCGACGGCGTCGGGCGGGTGTTCGCCGCGATGACCCGCGCCTCCGGCCGGGTGCCCCAGGTGTCGGTCGTGCTCGGCCCGGCCGCCGGGGGAGCGGCCTACGGTCCCGCGCTCACCGACGTCGTGGTGCTCGGACCGCAGGGCCGCATCTTCGTCACCGGTCCCGACGTCGTCCGCAGCGTCACCGGCGAGGACGTCGACATGGCGCGGCTCGGCGGTCCGGAGCCGCACGGCCGGCGCAGCGGCGTCGCCCATCTGGTCACCGACACCGACGACGCCGCCTTCGACGCGGCGCGGCAGGTGGTCACGTTGCTCGGAACGCCGCGGCGGGTCGGCCCGGCGAGCGACCGGCCCTTCGCGACGCTGCTGCCGGAGTCCGCGCGCCGCGCCTACGACGTGCACCCGCTCGTCGACGCGCTGCTCGACCTTCCCGGCGTGGAGTTGCACCCGCGCTGGGCGCCCAGCATCGTGACCACGCTCGGCCGGCTCGGCGGCGGCTCCGTCGGGGTGCTCGCCAACAACCCGCAGCGTCTCGGCGGCTGCCTCGACGCCGCGTCCGCGGAGAAGGCGGCCCGTTTCGTGCGGATGTGCGACGCGTTCGGCCTCCCGCTCGTCGTGCTCGTCGACGTACCCGGGTACCTGCCGGGCGTCGGGCAGGAGTGGGACGGGGTCGTACGCCGCGGGGCCAAGCTGCTCCACGCCTTCGCCGAGGCGCGGGTGCCGCGGGTCACGGTCATCACCCGTAAGGCTTACGGCGGCGCCTACATCGCCATGAACTCGCGGTCGCTCGGCGCCACGTCGGTGCTCGCCTGGCCCGACGCGCAGGTCGACGTGATGGGCGCGGTCGCCGCGGTGCGGGTGCTGCACCGGCGCAGGCTCGCCGAGGTCCCGGAGTCGCACCGCGCGGCACTGGAGGAAGAGCTCGCGATCGAGCACGTGCAGCTGTCCGGCGGGCTGGCGACTGCGGTGACCGAGGGGTCGGTCGACGCGGTCATCGAGCCCGACCGCACCCGCAGCGTCGTGGCATCCGCCATCGCGGCGGCACCCGCCGAACGCGGCCTGCACGGAAACATCCCGCTGTGAGCAGGTCGGTCCTGGTCACCGGCGGCAGCCGGGGCATCGGTCTCGCCACCGCCCGGGCATTCGCCGCTCTCGGCGACAAGGTCGCGGTCGCGCACTGGTCGACCACGCCGCCGGACGGCTTCTACGCCGTGAAGTGCGACGTGAGGTCGACCGACAGCGTGCGTGAAGCCGTCGCGGGGGTCGTCGCGGAACAGGGTCCGGTGCAGGTGCTCGTCGCCGGCGCCGGGGTCACCCGCGACACCTTGCTCATGCGGATGGCGGATGACGCCTGGGCCGACGTGCTCGACGCCAACCTGTCCGGGGCCTGGAGGGTTGCCCGCGAGGTCGTCCCGGGGATGGTGCGCGCGCGGGGCGGCCGGCTGCTCTTCCTGTCGAGCGTCGTCGGCCTGCTCGGATCGGCGGGCCAGGCCAACTACGCCGCCTCCAAGGCGGGCCTGGTCGGGCTGGCGCGGTCCTTGGCCCGCGAGCTCGGGTCCCGCGGCATCACCTCGAACGTCGTGGCGCCCGGGTTCGTCGACACCGACATGACCGCGGTGCTCACCGACGAGCAGCGCGCCGACATCGTCGCCCGCACGCCCCTCGGCCGCACCGCACAGGCCGAGGAGGTCGCGGCCGTGCTGACGTTCCTCGCCAGCGACGCAGCGGCGTTCATCACCGGTGCGGTGGTGCCGGTCGACGGCGGACTCGGGATGGGGCACTGACATGGGCCTGCTGTCCGGCAAGTCGGTGCTCGTCACCGGCGTGCTGACCGACAAGTCGATCGCGTTCCGGGTGGCCGAGGTCGCCCAGCGCGAAGGTGCTGCGGTGGTGCTGACGGGTGTCGGGCGCAGCCTGTCGCTCACCCGGCGGATCGCCGGTCGGCTGCCGCGGCCGGCCCCCGTGGTCGCGCTCGACGTGACCGATGAGGAGCAGCTCGCCGCGCTGCCCGTCGCGGTGCGCGAGCACGTCGACTCACTCGACGGTGTGCTGCACGCCATCGGTTTCGCGCCTCCGTCGGCACTCGGCGGCGGCTTCATCGACGCGCCCTGGTCCGATGTCGCGACCGCGCTGCACGTGTCGACGTACTCCCTGGCCGCACTCACCAAGGCGGCGCTGCCGCTGATGCCGGGCGGGGGATCGGTCGTGGGGCTCGACTTCGACGCGACCGTGGCCTGGCCGGCGTACGACTGGATGGGTGTCGCCAAGGCGGGGCTGGAGTCCGCGACCCGCTATCTCGCCAGGGACCTGGGCTCGAGCGGCGTGCGGGTCAACCTGGTCGCGGCCGGACCGCTGCGCACGATGGCGGCGCGCAGCATCCCGGGCTTCGCCGACTTCGAGTCGGTCTGGAAGGACCGCGCGCCGCTCGGCTGGGACCTCGACGACGCCGAGCCGGTCGCCCGGGCGTGCGTGGCGTTGCTGTCGGACTGGTTCCCGGCGACGACGGGGTCCGTCGTCTACGTCGACGGAGGCGTGCACGCCGTCGGCTGCTAGCCGACCGCCTTCCTCGGGGTCCGCCGTCCGAGGCGCGCGCCCGTCATGATCGTGAGCCCGCCCTCCGTGCAACACGTCGTGCCGGCCACCCCGGGAGGGCTCTGGATCACCGGGCGCTGGCGCGGACGGTGAGGCCGGCGAGCAGCTCGGCGGTCACGTCGGCGATCCGGTCCACTGCCTGGTCGAAGGCCACGCGGTTGGCCGCGGCAGGCTGCCGCATCCCGGCCACCTTGCGCACGTACTGCAGCGCGGCGGCGCGAATCTCCTCGTCGGTCACGGAGTCGGCGTACGGCGGGCGCAGCGTCTTGATGCTCCGGCACATGCCGCGCACTCTAGGACGGGGAGAGAGCGGCACGGACGACGTCGGGCAGCACCTCGCCGATCCGCGCGCGCAGCACGACCGTCGCCATCGCGTCGTAGGGGGTCGGGTCGGCGTTGAGGATGACGAGCCGGGCGCCGTGGCCGACCGCCACGTCACACAGTCCCGCCGCCGGGTGCACCTGCAGCGTGGAGCCGATCGCCAGCATCAGGTCGCAGTCGGCGGCCGCCTGCCAGGCGCGCTCCAGCACCTCGGGGTCGAGCGCCTGACCGAACGAGATCGTCGCCGACTTCAGGATGCCGCCACAGCGTTCGCAGGGGGGATCGGGGAGCTCGTCGCTGACCCGCTCGAGCGTCTCCGCCATCGGCGTCCGGTCGCCGCACGCCACGCACTGGGCGAACCACACGGTGCCGTGCAGCTCGATCACTCTCTCGGCGCTGGAGCCGGCGCGCTGATGCAGGCCGTCGACGTTCTGCGTGGCCACGGCGCGCAGCTTGCCGGCGCGCTCCAGGTCGACGAGGGCGTGGTGGCCGGAGTTGGGCTGGGCGGTCCAGGCGCCGTGCGACTTGCGGGCCTGCCAGGCCCGACGGCGTACGTCCGGGTCGGCCAGGTAGGTCTGCAGCGTCGCCTGCTTCTCGGCCGCGGGGTTGCGAGTCCACACGCCCTGGGGCCCCCGGAAGTCGGGGATGCCCGAGTCGGTGGAGATTCCGGCACCGGTCAGAGCCGCGATCTTCTCGGCGTCACGCAGCAGAGTGACCACGCGGTCGATGTCCGGCTGCGGCATGACGCCACGGTACGGGCGACTGCTACTTGAAGACGAGGGCGCCGTCGTCGAGGTCGGCCGCCGGCAGCGCTTCCTTCTCGACGCCGTAGTCGTGCAGCAGCCGCCACGGGTCGCGGTCGCCCTGCTTCGGCATGAGATGCAGCGAGCGGGTCAGGTAGCCGGGGTTGAAGTTGTCGGGATCGACCCATGGCCCGAGCGGCATGCCCACCTCGTCGTCACGCAGCGCGGGGGTCACCATCGTCGCCCCGCGCTCCTCCATGTGCGCCAGCAGCTTGCAGACGAAGTCGCTGATGAGGTCGGCGCGCAACGTCCAGCTGGCGCGGAAGTAGCCGAAGACGTAGGCCAGGTTCGGTACGCCGGTGAACATGATTCCCCGGTAGGTGACCGTGTCCGCGAAGTCGAGCGGGCCGTCGTCGATGCGGAAGGCGATGCCCCCGAGCACGCTGAGGTCGAAGCCGGTCGCGGTGACGATGATGTCGGCCTCGAGCTCCTCCCCGGAGACCAGCCGGATGCCCGTCTCGGTGAACGTCTCGATGTGGTCGGTGACCACCGACGCCTTGCCGGCGGTGACCGCGTGGAACAGGTCGCCACCGAGCAGCACGGCGATGCGCTGCTGCCACGGCCGGTAGCGCGGGTTGAAGTGCTTGTCGACGTCGAAGCCCTCGGGCAGCAACGGCCGGATCGTGTCGAGCAGGAACGTCCGCAGCACCTCGGGATCCTCGAACGACATCTTCGTGACCGCGTCCTGGTCGTGCAGGATCTTGCGCCGCACGATCTCGTGCGTCCACTCGTCGGGGATGTCGAGCTCGCGCAGCGTCTCGGCCAGCTCGTTGACGTTGGGCCGCACGAAGAAGAACGTGGGGGAGCGCTGGAGCATCGTGACGTGCGCGGCTTCGTCTGCGATCGAGGGGATGAGCGTCGCCGCCGTTGCGCCGGAGCCGATGACGACGACTCGCTTGCCTGCGTAGTCGAGGTCATCCGGCCAGGTCTGCGGGTGCACGATCCGGCCACGGAAGCGGTCCATGCCGGGCCAGTCGGGCGTGTAGCCCTGCCGGTGCTCGTAGTAGCCCTGGCACATCCAGAGGAAGTTGCACGTGAACACCTGCAGCTCGTCGTCGTCGAGCCGCACGACCTCGACGGTCCACTGCCGCAGGTCGGTCGACCAGCTCGCCGAGACGATCCGGTGCCGGTAGCGGATGTGCCGGTCGAGGTGGTTCTCGTCGATGACCTCGCCGAGGTAGTGCAGGATCTCGTCGGCGGTCGCGATCGGCGTGCCGCGCCAGGGCTTGAACCGGTAGCCGAAGGTGAACAGGTCGCTGTCGGAACGCACCCCCGGGTAGCGATGCGTCCACCAGGTGCCGCCGTAGTGGTCCAGCGCGTCGAGGACCACGAAGCTCGTGCCCGGCCGCTGCTGCTGCAGGTGGTAGGCCGCGCCGATCCCGGAGATGCCGGCGCCGACGATGAGTACGTCGACGTGCTCGACGGCTACCTCGGCGCCCGCCGCCGCGGTCTGGCTGTTCGGCATGGCTTGGTCCCTCCGACGAGCGGTGAGGGCGCGGGATGCGCCCGCCACCGACGCGCGGTAACGCGCGTTATCGAAGTATGCCCAGTCCGGTCCGGTCGATGGAACTGTTTGCGGTTGCCGGTCAGTGGCGGGTTCGGCCTCGCCGCAGCGCGCTCAACCGGTCCGCACCCAACCGGTCCGCGGCCGCCGGCTCGTCGGGATACGCGGTGAACGCGCCCCGCGGTACGCCGTACACGTCGAGATCGACGTCGCCGCCGAGCGACTCGTGCAGCTCGAGCAGCCGGCTCTGCAGCCGCGCCACCTCGCCGGCGAGCTCACCCGGGGGAAGGTCGTCCCACAGCGCCTCGAGCGCCTGGTAGGCCGCGTGCACCCGGCTTCGGGTGCCGACCGGCAGCTCTTCGCGGACCAGCGGAAAGAACGCAGGCTCCTCGCGCACGTTCCCGTCCCTCCCCCGTGCCGGGACGCGGTGTCGCGCTCCGTCTCTACACGGTCGCAAAGCGCGACCGGCCGGTCCAGAGAGGTTGCAGCGCCGCCGTACGCTGATCGGGACGAACGCAGCGAGCACGAGGACGCGATGAGCCAGCCGATCACCACCGCAGACGACGCCGTCGAGCCGGAGAGCTACGACCCGCACGGCATCGTCGACAAGTGGCTGCCCGTCTGGGACCGGCTGCGCGTCTACGAGGCGACCGGCGCCTTCCGCGCACCTGCGGACGACCGGCCCAAGGCCTACGTCGTCGACATGTTCCCGTATCCCTCGGGCGACCTGCACATGGGACACGCGGAGGCCTTCAGCATCGGCGACGCGATCGCGCGCTTCGAGATGATGCGCGGCCACAACGTGCTGCACCCGGTGGGCTGGGACTCCTTCGGCCTGCCCGCGGAGAACGCCGCCATCAAACGCGGCCAGGACCCGCGCGACTGGACCTACAGCAACATCGACACGCAGGCCGAGTCGTTCCGCCGCTTCGGCATCTCCTTCGACTGGCGCACCCGGCTGCACACGTCCGACCCGGCCTACTACCGCTGGACGCAGTGGTTGTTCCTGCGCCTCTACGAGCGCGGGCTCGCCTATCGCAAGGCGGCGCCGGTCAACTGGTGCCCCACCGACCAGACCGTGCTGGCCAACGAGCAGGTGATCCAGGGCCGCTGCGAGCGCTGCGGCAGCGAGGTGACGAAGAAGAACCTGACGCAGTGGTTCTTCAAGATCACCGACTATGCCGAGCGCCTGCTCGACGACATGACGCTGCTCGAAGGCCGGTGGCCCGACCGCGTCCTGACGATGCAGCGCAACTGGATCGGCCGCTCGACCGGCGCGCACGTCGACTTCCGCATCGAGGGGCACGCCGAGCCGGTGCGGGTGTTCACCACCCGGCCCGACACGCTGTTCGGGGCGACGTTCTTCGTGGTCGCCGCCGATGCCCCGCTGGCGGCCGAGCTGGTGCATCTCGAGCACGAGCAGGCCTTCCACGCCTATCTCGACAAGGTGCGCGGCGCCAGCGAGATCGACCGGCTGTCGACGGACCGCCCGAAGACCGGCGTCTTCCTGGGTCGTTACGCCGTCAACCCCGTCAACGGCGAGCGGATCCCCGTCTACGCCGCCGACTACGTGCTCGCCGACTACGGCACCGGCGCGATCATGGCCGTGCCCGCGCACGACCAGCGCGACCTCGACTTCGCCAAGGCCTTCGACCTGCCGGTGCGGATGGTGGTCGACACCGGGGAGGCCGATCCCGCCCGGACCGGCGTCGCGACGATCGGTGACGGTACGGCGGTCAACTCCGGCCAGTACGACGGCCTGGCGACGGCAGAGGTCAAGCAGCGGATCGCCGCTGACCTCTCCCGTGACGGGCACGGCGAGTCGGCGATCACCTACCGCCTGCGCGACTGGCTGGTCTCCCGCCAGCGTTACTGGGGGCCGCCGATCCCGGTGGTGCACTGCCCGTCCTGCGGCGTCGTCCCGATCCCCGACGACCAGCTCCCGGTGGAGCTGCCGACGACCGGCTACGACCTGCGGCCCGGAGGCGGGAAGTCGCCGCTCGAGACGGCCACCGACTGGGTGGCCGTCGACTGCCCGTCGTGCGGGGAGAGGGCTGCCCGCGACACCGACACGATGGACACGTTCGTCGACTCCTCCTGGTACTACCTGCGCTACCCCTCGGCCGACCGCGACGACGTCGTCTTCGATCCCGAGGCCACCCGGCGCTGGTTGCCCGTCGACTACTACGTCGGCGGCGTCGAGCACGCGATCCTGCACCTGCTCTACAGCCGTTTCGTCACGAAGTCGCTGCACGACATGGGCCTGCTCGACTTCGTCGAGCCCTTCCTGTCGCTGACCAACCAGGGTCAAGTGATCATGGAGGGGTCGGCGATGTCGAAGTCGAAGGGCAACCTCGTCGACCTGCAGCAAGAGCTGGCGAAGTACGGCCCCGACGCCGTCCGCGTCACCATGCTGTTCGCCAGCCCGCCCGAGGACGACATCGACTGGGCCGACGTGTCGCCCACGGGATCGGTCAAGTGGCTGGCCCGCGTGTGGCGGGTCGCCGTCGACATCGAGGAGGCCGGCCTGGGCAGCGACCCGGCGACCGGTGAAGTCGGCCTGCGCACGTCGGTGCACCGTTGGATCGACGAGTGCACGACCTTGATGCAGCAGCGTCGGCTCAACGTCGTCGTGGCCCGGCTGATGGAGCTGACCAGCGCGCTGCGCAAGGCGGTCGACGGTGGCGCGTTGTCGACCCCGGCCGGTGCGGCGGCGTGCCGTGAGGGGGCCGAGGTGCTGGCTCGGATGCTGACGCCGTTCGCGCCGTTCACCGCGGAGGAGATCTGGTCGCGGCTGGGCAACGAGCCGTCGGTCGTGCGGGCCGGCTGGCCGGTGGCCGACCCGGCGCTCGTCCGTGAGGAGTCGGTCGTCTGCGTCGTGCAGGTCGCGGGCAAGGTCCGCGACCGGCTGGACGTGCCCGTCGACATCGACGAGGCCAGCCTGCGCGAGCTGGCGCTCGCCTCCGACGGCGTACGCCGTGCCCTCGGTGCCCGCACCGTCCGCACCGTGATCGTGCGCCCGCCGAGACTCGTCAACGTCGTGCCCGACAACTAATCTCCGGTTATGTCCGGGACGCGTCGGGTCGCCGTCGTCACGGACTCGACCGCCTACCTGCCGGAAGGCATCGCGGAGAAGTACGACGTCCGCGTCATCCCCCTGCAGGTGGTCATCGGGGGGCGCGTCGGCGCCGAGGGTCTCGACGTGCACCCGGCCGACGTGGCCGAGGCGCTGCGCTCGCGGCGAGCACCGGTCAGCACCTCGCGGCCCTCGCCTGAGCAGTTCGCCCGTGCCTACGCGGATCTGGCCGCCGCCGGCTACGAGGCCGCGGTGTCCGTGCACCTGTCAGCCGCGCTCTCCGGCACCGTCGACGCGGCACGGATGGCCGCCGCACACGCGCCGCTGCCCGTCCAGGTCCTCGACTCCCGGTCGACGGCGATGGGCCTCGGCTTCGCCGTTCTCGCCGCCGCCGAAGCTGCCGACTCCGGCGCCGACGCCGGCACCGTTGCGGGCGAAGCAGCCGCGGCCGCGGCCCGCACCGACACGTTGTTCTACGTCGACACCCTGGAGCACCTGCGGCGGGGCGGCCGTATCGGCAGGGCCGCGGCGATGCTCGGGTCGGCGCTCGCGGTCAAGCCGATCCTGCACGTCGACGCAGGGGAGATCGCGCCGCTCGAGAAGGTGCGCACGGCCAGTCGCGGCCTCACCCGCCTGCAGGAGCTCGTCGTCGACCGCGCCGGTGACTCCCTCGTCGACGTCGCCGTGCACCACCTCGCCGCTCCGGCGCGCGCGGACGTCCTCGTCGAGCGGATCCGGTCCGCCGTGCCGCGGCTGCGCCACCTCTACGTCGCCGAGGTCGGCGCGGCCATCGGGGCGCACGTCGGTCCGGGACTGCTCGCCGTCGTCGTGTCACGGGCGGCCGATCCACAGGGCTGACTGCTCGTCCCCAGATGGCCCGCCGGGGGCTGCCCGGACGACGCACCGTCTTTAGCGTCGGTCGGCGTGCTGCTCGACCGCCTCCAGCCGCGCCGGGTCTCCGACGACGACCGGCGGGCCGCGCTCGCGCGCCTGCGGGCGTTCGCCGCGGGTGAAGCGCAGCAACCGTCGGCAGGGCACCGATCAGAGGAGTCGGCGGCGGGCGTTCGCATCGACCCGGGCCGGCACGGCCTGCTCGCGCTGATCGCCGTCGCGGTCGTCGCTGCACTCGCTGCCGGGGCTCTCTACCTGCGCGCCCGCCCGCAGCCGGTGGAGGTGCCGAGCCGGGTCGCCGCCGGGCAACCTCTCGTCTCCACCTCTCCCAGCGCTGCCGCCGAGGTGGTCGTCGACGTCGCAGGCAGGGTCGCGCATCCCGGTGTGGTCACGTTGCCGCTGGGCTCCCGCGTCGGTGACGCGCTGCGGGCGGCCGGCGGAGCGCTGCCCGGCGTGGACCTGTCGTCGCTGAACCTCGCGCGCAAGCTCGTCGACGGGGAGCAGGTGCTGGTGGGGGTGGTGCCACCGCCCGGCGCGGTCGCCGGCGCGCCCGCCGGCGGTGGCCTGGTCAACCTCAACAGCGCGACCGCGGAGCAGCTCGAGTCGTTGCCCGGGGTCGGCCCGGTGCTGGCCCAGCGCATCGTCGACTGGCGGCAGACGCACGGCGGCTTCCGCAGCGTCGAGCAGCTGCGCGAGGTCAGCGGCATCGGCGCCGCGAAGTACGCCGATCTCAAGTCGAAGGTCACCGTGTGACCGGCGGCCCGGCCGACCTTCGCCTCGTCCTGCCGGCCGCAGCCGGCTGGGCGGCCGGCGCGGCGCTGCTGGGCGCGCCGGCGCGTGCCGGTCTGGGAGTGGCCGGAGTGCTCGGCCTCGTCGCACTCCTCACGGCCCGTCGCCCGGCGATCGCCGCGACGGTGGTGGCCGCGGCGGCCGTGGCGTTCGTCACCGCGCTGCACGCCGGTCAGGTCGCGGCCGGGCCACTGCCGGGGCTCGCTGGTCGAGGTGCTGTCGTCACCCTCGACCTCCGGATCACCGGCGACCCGGTGGTTCATGCCGGCCGGGTGTCGGGCTCGACGCTGTTCTCGCGGTCGGTCACTGTGCCTGCGACCGCCGAGCGGGTCGAGGCCGGCGGCCGCACGGTGCGCATCCGCAGTCCGGTGCTGGTCATCGGTCGCGGCGACGGCTGGCGCACGCTCCTGCCCAGCCAGCGGCTGCGGGTGCAGGGGCGCGTGGCACCGCCGGATCGCGCCGGCGACCTCACGGCGGTCGTCCTCGCCGACGGCCCGCCCGACCGCGTGATGTCCCCGTCGGCGGTGCAGTCCGCCGCCGGCAGTGTCCGCGCCGGGCTGCGGGCCGCCGCGGGCGTGCTGCCGGCCGAGCCGCGGGGGCTGCTGCCGGGCCTGGTCGACGGCGACGTCTCCGGGATGCCGTCCGGGCTGGTCGACGACTTCCGCACGGCGGGCCTGACGCACTTGACCGCCGTGTCCGGTGCCAACGTCGCGATCGTCCTCGCGGTAGTCCTCGGCCTCGCACGCCGGCTGCGGGTGCCCGCCCGCGTCGCACCGGTCGTGGGTCTGGTCGCCCTTGCCGGCTTCGTGGTCCTCGCCCGGCCGTCGCCCAGCGTGGTGCGGGCGGCCGCCATGGGCACCGTGGTCATCGTCGGCATGCTCGGTGGTCGCCGCGGCGTCTCGTTGGCGGCCCTGGGCGCAGCGGTGCTCGCGCTGCTTCTCATCAGTCCCTCGCTGGCCCGCTCGCCGGGCCTCGCGCTGTCGGTGCTCGCCACCGGTGCGCTGCTCGTTGTCGCGCCCCGCTGGGCTGCTGTGCTCGACCGGTGGCTGCCGCGCTGGCTGGCGGAGCCGGTCGCGATCGCCGCGGCCGCGCAGGTCTTCTGCGCCCCGGTGATCGCGGCGATCGGCGGCGACGTCAGCCTCGTCGCGGTGCCGGCCAACCTGCTGGCCGCGCCCGCGGTGGCACCGGCCACCGTCCTCGGCGTCGCCGCAGCCGTCATCGCACCCGTTCTGATGCCGGCGGCGCAGGCGCTCGCCTGGGTCGCGGGGTGGCCCACGCGATGGCTGGTCGTCGTCGCGCACGAGTCGGCGGCCGCTCCACATGCGACGTTCCCGTGGCCGGCCGGCTTGACCGGGGGTGCCGCGCTGGCGGTGGTGCTCGTCGCCGCCGTCGTGGTCGTCCGGCGGCGGGCGCCCCGTCGCTGGGGGAGCGCCGGCCTCGCCGGTGTCGTCGTGGCGGTCGTCGGCCTGCATGCCCTCGTGCCCGGCTGGCCGCCCTCCGGGTGGCTGTTCGTCGCCTGCGCGGTCGGGCAGGGTGACGCGCTCGTGCTGCGGGTGGCTCCGGGTACGGCCGTCGTCGTCGATGCGGGACCCGATCCGCGGGCGGTCGACCGGTGCCTGCGCGACCTCGGCGTACGCCGGGTTCCGCTCGTCCTGCTCAGCCATTTCCACGCCGACCACGTCGAGGGGCTGCCCGGGGTGCTGCGCCACCGCGCGGTCGGTGAGATCGAAGTCGGCCCGCTCGACGCGCCGGTCGACGAGCGTCGCCGGGTGCTCGGGTGGGCCGCCCGTGCGCGCGTGCCGATCCACGTCGCGCAGTCGGGCGAACGCCGTCGCGCCGGTGACCTCGAGTGGCAGGTCATCGCACCGCTGGTCGTCCTGCACGGCACGACCTCGGATCCGAACAACGACTCGCTCGTGCTGCGTGTGGAGACCCGGGGCATCACCCTGCTGCTCACCGGTGACGTCGAACCCGAGGCGCAGCAGGCGCTGCTGGACCACGCGGCCGGCCTGCAGGCCGACGTCCTGAAGATCCCGCACCACGGATCGTCGCACCAGGATCCGGCGTTCCTCGACTCGGTCCGTGCAACGGTCGCGGTCGCCTCGGTCGGTACCGACAACCCGTACGGGCATCCCGCCCCGGCCACGCTGGACCGGCTGCGCCGCGACGGGGCACGCGTCTACCGGACAGACCGCGACGGCGACGTCGCGGTCTGCCGCCGCGACGGGAGGTTGGTGGTCGTGGCCCGCGGCTGACGGTGGTGCGTGCGATCCTTGCCCGCGTGGCAGAGCCCGCGGTGACGCTGATCACCGGCGACGAGGAGTTCCTCGCCGGCCGCGCCGTCGCCGCCCGCATCGCCGCCGCCGGTCCCGATGCCGAGGTCAGTGACCTCGCCGCGAGCGACGTGGAGCCGGGTTCGCTGGCCGAGCTGCTGTCTCCGTCGCTGTTCGGCGGTCCGCGGGTCGTGGTCATCCGTTCCACCCACGAGCTGGGCAAGGACGCCTGCGCCGCCCTCACCGCCTACGCCGGGGACCCCAGCGACGAGGTGGCCCTGGTGGTCGTACACCCCGGCGGCAGCCGCAACAAGGCCTTCGTCGACGCGCTGCGCGGGAGCGGCGCCGCGACCGTCGAGGTGGCGAAGCTGCGCTGGCCGGAGGAACGCGAGCGCTTCGTCGTCGCCGAGGTGGAGGCAGCCGGCGGGTCGATCAGCCACGAAGCCGCCGCCGAGCTCGTCGCTGCGGTCGGCACCGAGCTGCGCGAGCTCGCGAGTGCGGCCGCCCAGCTGGTCGCCGACTGCGGTGGCACCGTCGACGTCGACGTGGTGGCCCGCTACCACCGCGGCCGGGCCGAGGCGACCGGCTTCGTCGTCGCCGACAAGGCCGTCGAGGGCGACGCGGTCGGCGCGCTGGAGACGCTGCGCTGGGGGCTCGGGGTGGGCATGGCTCCGGTGCTCGTGACCAGTTCCCTCGCGGCCAACCTCCGGCTGGTCGCGGGCGTTGCCGCCGCCGGCCGCGCCTCACCGCAGAGCCTCGCCTCGAGCCTCGGCGCCGCTCCGTGGAAGGTGCGCAAGGCGCAGGGTTGGGCCCGCGGTTGGCGGCCCGAGGGGCTAGCCACCGCGGTGCGCGCGGTCGCCGACGCCGACGCGGCGGTCAAGGGCGGCGCCGCGGATCCGGCCTACGCGCTGGAGCGGCTGGTGCTCACCGTCGCCGGCGCACGGGGTCGCGGATGAGTCAGAAGCCGCCGATGTACTGGCGGGTCCTACGGCTGCGCCGCGTGCGACCCAACTCGTGGCAGCGGTTGATGCTCGTCGAGGGGTCGTTCGCCGCGGGTGTCGTGCTGGCGCTGTCCGGCGCGGCGAGCGGATGGGCCGTCGTCGTGCTGCCGTTCACCGTCGCGGTCGTCGTCAAGGGACACGACCTGCTGGCCGCACTCCTGCCGGCGCGGCAGGGTGGTGGGGAGAGCTAGAGCGACGCGGCGCGCTTGGCGAGCGCCGACTTGCGGTTGGCGGCTTGATTCTTGTGGATGACGCCCTTGCTCGCGGCCTTGTCGAGCTCGCGGACGGCCGTCTTCAGGCGCTCGGTCGCCGTGGCGCTGTCGCCGGCATCGGCGGCCTCGTGGAACCGGCGGACGTAGGTCTTGACCTCGGACTTCACGGCCTTGTTGCGCTGCCGGCGCTGCTCGTTCTGCCGGTTGCGCTTGATCTGCGACTTGATGTTGGCCACGCGGAAACCCTCGGTATTCGTCGGATGAGTGGAAAGCACAGCGTGCACGATGCGCACGACACCGCGACGAGGATATCAGCGGCCGGGCCGGGCGACCAAGGTCACCGCCAGCCGGTGCGCTCCGCCAACCACGCCCTCGTGATCTCGGCCTGCGCCGCTTGAAATGCTCGCACGGTCGGCAGACCGGCAGGCGCCGGCAGCAACGACTGCCGGGTCAGATAGCCCGCGATCGCCGCGACGTAAGCCGTGATCGCCGCCGGATCGGCGGTCCGGGCCGCCGCACTGCGCCCGAGCAGCTCCTCCGGCGGCGGGCCACCCTGCATCGCGACGCTCGGCGCGAACAGTGCCACGTCGATCCAGGCAGCCCCGACCGATGCGGCCGGCCAGTCGACCAGCCACACCCGCTCGCCGTCGAGCAGCAGGTTGTCGGCGCGGACGTCGTGGTGCAGCAGCGTGGTGCCGGCCGCAGCTGCCTCCCAGCCCGCCTCCAGCTCGGCGAGCGCGTCGAGATGGCGGCGCGACCAGTCGTCGAGACCGGCGGGTACGCCGCCTGCGGCCAACCGCCGCCAGCCGCTGAACGCCCGGCCCATCCGCTCTGCCAGCTCCGGAGCCTGCCGCCACGGCGACGGGGTCAGGTCGTCAGTCAGCCGGGCCAGCATCCGGAGCACCCGGTCCAGGTCACCCGCTGACCACGGCAGGCGCGGCTGCTCGCCGGCGACCGCCTCGAAGGCGAGGGCGACCCAGGTCCCGTCGTCGTAGACGCCGAGCAGGCGTGGCGCGGGCACCGACGCCGGCAGCGCGGCGGCGGCCAACGCCTCGCGGCGATGCATCTCCGGGCTGACCGGGTTCGCGTCGCCCGACACCGCCTTGACGAACGCCGTCCGGCCGTCCGCGCACGCCACCACCGCGGCGACGCCGGGGGAGAACCCGCCGGCCCGCGTGCCGGCCGACACCACCGGTGACCCGAGCAGCTCGTCGACCCAGTCGTGGACCACCGGCGGCAGCGCGGAGTAGGGCGTGCGCACGCCCTCACCGGGTGGTCCGACTGTCGACACCATCCGTCGAGCATCGGCGATCACGACGATCAGCGGCAACCGGATTGCCCGAACCGCGTGGGACCATGGGCGGGTCATGCCCAACGCACCCGTCGAGCCCAGCCGCACCGACCCGGCGCTGATTCGCAACTTCTGCATCATCGCGCACATCGACCACGGCAAGTCGACGCTCGCCGACCGGATGCTCGAGGTGACCGGGCTCGTCGACGAGCGCAGCATGCGGGCGCAGTACCTCGACCGCATGGACATCGAGCGCGAGCGCGGCATCACCATCAAGGCCCAGGCCGTGCGGCTGCCGTGGACGAGCAGCGGCACCCGGCACGTGCTCAACCTCATCGACACCCCGGGTCACGTCGACTTCACCTACGAGGTGTCACGCAGCCTGGCGGCCTGCGAGGGCGCGGTGCTGCTCGTCGACGCCGCCCAGGGCATCGAGGCGCAGACGCTGGCCAACCTCTACCTGGCGCTCGGCAACGACCTGCACCTGATCCCGGTGCTCAACAAGATCGACCTGCCTGCGGCGCAGCCGGAGAAGTACGCCGCGGAGCTCGCGCACATCATCGGCTGCGACCCCTCCGAGGTGCTGCGGGTCAGCGCCAAGACCGGCGAGGGCGTGCGTGAGCTCCTGGACGTGATCGTCGCGCAGGTGCCCCCGCCGCAGGGCCGGCCCGACGCGCCCGCCCGGGCGATGATCTTCGACTCGGTCTACGACTCCTACCGGGGCGTCATCACCTACGTCCGCGTCGTCGACGGCCGGCTGACCACCCGCGACCGGGTGCTGATGATGTCGACGGGCGCGACCCACGAGACGCTCGAAGTCGGCGTCATCTCACCCGAGCCGATGGCCGTCGACGCGCTCGGCGTCGGCGAGGTCGGCTACGTCATCTCCGGGGTCAAGGACGTCCGGCAGGCCAAGGTCGGCGACACGATGACCGGCGCGTCGAAGCCGGCGAAGCAGGCGCTGGCCGGTTATCGCGAGCCACGGCCGATGGTGTTCTCGGGCCTCTATCCGCTGGACGGCAGCGACTACCCCGCGCTGCGCGACGCGCTGGACAAGCTGCGGCTCAACGACGCGGCGCTGGCCTACGAGCCCGAGACGTCCGCTGCGCTGGGATTCGGCTTCCGCTGCGGGTTCCTCGGGCTGCTGCACATGGAGATCGTGCGGGAGCGGCTGGAGCGGGAGTTCGACCTCGCCCTGATCTCCACCGCGCCCAACGTCGTCTACCGCGTGACGCTCGAGGACGGCACGGTCGAGCGGGTGACCAACCCCAGCGACTGGCCCGAGGGGAAGATCGCCGAGGTGCAGGAGCCGATCGTCAGGGCGACGATCCTCGCGCCGTCCGACTACATCGGCGCGATCATGGAGCTCTGCCAGTCGCGGCGCGGCAACCTCGAGGGCATGGACTACCTGTCCGAGGATCGGGTCGAGCTGCGCTACACGCTGCCGCTCGCCGAGATCATCTTCGACTTCTTCGACCAGCTGAAGAGCCGCACCCGCGGCTACGCGAGCCTCGACTACGAGCCGGTCGGCGAGCAGAGCGCCGACCTCGTGAAGGTCGACATACTGCTGCAGGGCGAGCCGGTCGACGCGTTCAGCGCGATCGTGCACAAGGACAAGGCTTATGCCTACGGGGTGGCGATGACGCAGCGGCTGCGCGAGCTGATCCCGCGGCAGCAGTTCGAGGTGCCGATCCAGGCCGCGATCGGCAGCCGGGTCATCGCCCGCGAGAACATCCGCGCGATCCGCAAGGACGTGCTCGCCAAGTGCTACGGCGGTGACATCACCCGCAAGCGCAAGCTGCTGGAGAAGCAGAAGGAAGGCAAGAAGCGGATGAAGATGGTCGGCCGGGTCGAGGTGCCGCAGGAGGCCTTCATCGCCGCCCTGTCGACGACGCCTGCCAACCAGTGAGCGAGAGCGACCTCGTCGAGGCGGCCCGCGAGCTCGCCCGCGAACGGTTCGTGGCCGGCTGGCACTCGGTCGCCGCTGCCCTGCGTACGACGAGCGGGCGGGTCTTCACCGCGATCCATCTCGACGCCAACGTCGGCCGGGTCTCGGTGTGCGCGGAGGCCATCGCGCTGGGCATGGCGGTGGCCGCGGGGGAACGCGACTACGAGGCCATCGTCGCGGTCCGCCACCCCAAGCCGCACGAGCCCGACCAGACCATCCAGATCGTCTCGCCCTGCGGCATGTGCCGGGAGATGCTCACCGACTACGCGCCCGACATCGTCGTGCTGCTGCCCGACGGCGACGGCGGCATCGCCCGGGCCACCGCGAAGGACCTGCTGCCGGTGAAGTACCGCCGCGACGCGGGCGCCGCCGCGGTCGCCCCGCCCTCGGCCACCTGACCGACACTGGACGGGTGCCTTCGACGTTGCCCGACGGCGAGCCGGCGCCACTGGACGGCGCGCTCCCCGACGCCGCGCTCGCGGCGGCCGGCCGCCAGCCGTTCGGCGTCTACGTGCACGTGCCCTTCTGCGCGACCCGGTGCGGCTACTGCGACTTCAACACCTACACGGCCGCGGAGCTCGGCGGTGGCGTCTCGACCGACACCTACGCCGACATCGCGGTCGCCGAGATCCGCCTGGCGCGCCGCGCGCTCGGTGCGGCGGAAATGCCTGCCCGGACGGTGTTCTTCGGCGGCGGTACGCCGACGCTGCTCGCGCCCGCAGACATCGGCCGGCTGTTGCGTGCGGTCGCTGACGAGTTCGGGCTCGCCGCCGACGCAGAGGTGACGGTGGAGGCCAACCCGGAGTCGGTCGATGCGCGCTACCTCGCCGACCTGCGGGCGGCCGGCGCGAACCGGCTCAGCCTCGGCATGCAGTCGGCGCGCGCGCACGTGCTCGCGACCCTGGACCGCCGGCACACGCCGGGTCGCCCGCAGCAGTGCGTCGCCGACGCCCGGGCCGCCGGTTTCGCCCAGGTGAGCCTGGACCTCATCTACGGCACGCCGGGGGAGAGCGACGACGACTGGCGCGCGAGCCTCGACGCGGCACTGGGCTGTGAGGTGGATCACGTGTCGGCGTACGCCCTGATCGTCGAGGACGGCACGCGCCTCGCCGCCGATGTCCGCCGCGGCCGGCTGCCGGCGCCGGACGACGACGTGCTGGCCGATCGCTATCTCCTCGCCGACGAGGTCCTCAGCTCCGCGGGACTGCGCTGGTACGAGATCTCCAACTGGGCCCGCACGCCTGCGGCGAGGTCGCGGCACAACCTGGCCTACTGGTGCTCCCACGACTGGTGGGGGATCGGACCCGGAGCGCACAGCCACGTCGCGGGTGTCCGCTGGTGGAACGTCAAGCACCCGTCGGCCTACGCCGAGCGCCTCGCCGCCGGCCGCAGCCCGGCGCACGCCAGGGAGCTGCTGGACGACGAGACCCGGCGCTGGGAACGCGTGCTGCTCGGCGTCCGCCTGGTCGAGGGCGTGTCCCTCTCGGAGCTGACCGCGTCGGGGCGGCGGGCGGCGGAGCGCGCGGCGGGCGAGGGGCTGCTGGATCCGGCGTCGTACGCCGAAGGCCGAGCAGCGCTCACGCTGCGTGGGCGGCTGCTGGGTGACGCCGTTGCCCGTGACCTCCTCGACTGACCGCTTTGCCCCGCCCCAGTAACTCTTTTTGACCGGCACCCGCGACCTTTTGCCGCCGAATCGGTTACTGAGAGCAGCAGGAATCGGCGGGGTGACCGTCGAAATACCAGGGTGAACGAGGCGAGGCAGCGCCCCAGGCGCACAGGTGTGACCCAGAGCACCACGGATCGTGACGAAAGATCGCGGCCGGGGTGTGTAGTTCGGGAGAAATCGGATAATTGAAGAGCGGATCGCAGCGCAACGTGATGGCAGCGCAGGCTACCGATCGACCAGCCGGTTGTGAGGTCCTCGTCCCCCGCCGACTAGGCCACGCGCTCGATCCTGTCTCGACGAGGGAGGAGACCCCAGCATGAGGAAAGCAGTGATCCTGGCCATGTCGGCCCCGCTCATCATCGGGCCGGCGTCGGCGGCACTGGCTGCCGTCGGGGGCACCGCCCCCGCAGCGCCGACGTCGCCGACCAATTCGCTCCAGCAGGCGGTCCAGCCGGCCGGCTCCACGGGCAGCACCGCGCCCAGCAGCACCACGAGCCAGCAGACCACGCAGAACACGACCACGCCGGCGCCGCCCGCGAGCTCCGAGGCCAAGCCGCTCGACGTGGCCGGCATCGTCTCGATCGGCCACACCAAGGCCGGCGCCGGCCCCAATGGCTCCAGCGCCACCGGCAACGCGATCGAGCTCGGCGGCCAGGTCGTCTCGGGCGGCACCGCCACGAGCGGCGGCAAGCAGGGCAGTGGTTCGCTCTTCGACTCGAGCACCACGCCGCTCGCGCCGCTCGGCCTGATCCAGATCGCGCCGTGGACCGCGTCGGCCACGCAGACCGGCGACTCGAGCAGCGCCGACGCCACCGCATCGCTGGCGCACGTCGTTCTCGGTGGCGGGCAGGCGCCCGGCTTCGTCGACCTGCTGCTGTTCGGTTCGGAGTCGAAGGCCGCCTACAGCCCGGCCGAGGCGACGTCCAGTTCGGTGAGCGACGGCGTGCTGCTGCAGGTCGGCCAGACCGGTCAGCCGCCGGCTCTCACGGTGGACCTGCTGCACGCGGAGACCTCCTCCGACAAGAAGGGGAGCTCCTACCTCGCCTCGATCAACGGCAACGAGATCGGCAGCAGCGACCAGGTCAACGGCGCGTGCCAGATCCCGATCCCGTCGCTGCTCACCATCAACTGCCTGACGGCGACCGGCGGCACTGCCGGCCAGCTGGCCTCCTCGGCGGTAGGCACGGTCGACTTCGTGCCGAGCCAGCTGCCCGACGCCACGGTCAGCGGCACGACCAGCCAGGCCAACACGGTCGCGGCGGTCACGCCGGCCGTGAGCGGTGAGGGGGTCGGCGCCGGCAGCAACGGTGGCACCTCGGTCGAGGGCAACAAGACGGTGGCCGGCAGCGGCCTGCCGTTCACCGGCCTCAACGCCGGTGAGCTGGCCGCCCTGGGCGGCGCGCTTGCCGCGGGCGGCATGGTGGCCCTGAGCCTGGGCCGTCGCCGCCGCACGCAGGGCTGATCTCAACCGGCAGCTAGACCGTAAGGACGGGTCCGTGACCTTCGGGTCGCGGGCCCGTTCTGCGTCCGCCGGCGCGGTCTTACAGGCCGGCGAGGAACCGCAGCAGCGCGGCGTTGACCTCGCGGGCTCGCTCCTGCTGCGTCCAGTGACCGCAGCCGTCGAACACCAGCGTCTCCCGCAGGTTCGGCACGAACAGCTGCAGGTTGTCGATGACGTTCTTCATGCCGGGAAAGGCGACTACGACGTCCTTGTCGCCCGCGCAGTACAGCGCCGGCGGCTGCACGACCGCGCCCTTCCACGCCCCGGTCAGGGCCCAGTTGCGGTCGATGTTGCGGTACCAGTTGAGGCCGCCGGTGAAGCCGGTGCGGCTGAACTCCCCGACGTAGAAGGCGATGTCGTCCTCGGTCAGCCAGTCGGGCAGCTGCGGCGGCACGTCGGCCTTGCGCAGGAAGCCGCCTCCCGCGGGGACGACCGGGTTGGCCCCGCCGTACAGCACCATCCGCAACGTCGTGTCGACGTCGGCCTCGAACTCCTTCTCCGCGACACCCGGCTCCTGGAAGTAGATCTGGTAGAAGCCGTCGCCGGTCTGCGCCCGGATCGACTCCAGCGGGGCAGTCGAGCCGCGCGGGGTGTAAGGCACCGACAACCCGACCACGCCGCGGACCAGGTCGGGCCGCATCAGGGCGGTCTGCCAGGCGACGGGTGCGCCCCAGTCGTGACCGACGACCACGGCCGAGCTCTCGCCCAGCGCGTGGATCAGGCCGACGACGTCACCGACGAGGTGGTGAATCGTGTAGTCGTCGATGCGTTCCGGCTTGTCGGTCTGCCCGTAGCCCCGCTGGTCGGGCGCCACCACGTGGTAGCCGGCGTCGGCGAGGGCGGCGATCTGGTGGCGCCAGGAGTACCACGACTCCGGCCAGCCGTGCAGCAGCAGCACGAGCGGTCCTTCGCCGCGTTCGGCAACGTGCATCCGGATGCCGTTGGTCTCGACGAACCGGTGCGCTACGTCGACCATCAGGTCCTCCCTTGCCGGTGCGGTCCCGGGACGATATCGCCCCGCGCCGCTACACTGGCACTCTGGTAGAGAGAGTGCCAGGAGGTGGACGCCGTGCTCGACGATCGCAAGCTCGACGTCCTCCGTGCCATCGTCGAGGACTACGTCTCGACGCAGGAGCCGGTCGGTTCCAAGGCACTGGTCGAGCGGCACAGCCTCGGAGTCTCGCCGGCAACGATCCGTAACGACATGGCCGCCCTCGAGGACGAGGGCTACATCGCGCAGCCGCACACCAGCGCGGGGCGGATCCCCACCGACAAGGGCTACCGGCTGTTCGTCGACCGGCTGTCCACGGTCAAGCCCCTGTCGCACGCCGAGCGCCGGGCGATCGAGCGCTTCCTCGACGGGGCCGTCGACCTCGACGACGTCGTACGCCGCACCGTGCGCCTGCTCGCCCAGCTGACCCGCCAGGTTGCGGTCGTGCAGTACCCCTCGCTGTCGCGGTCCTCGGTGCGCCACGTCGAGGTGGTGTCGCTGTCGTCGACGCGGCTGCTGCTGGTGCTCATCACCGACACCGGTCGGGTGGAGCAGCGCATGGTCGACCTGCCGGCCGCGCTGAGCGCCGACGAGCTGCACGACCTGCGCACGGCGGTCAACAGCCGGGTTGCCGGCAGCCTGCTCACCGAGGCGCCACCGCGGCTGGCCGACCTGCCCGACGCGTGTCCCGCGGAGCTGCAGGCCGTCTACGCCGCCGTCTCGTCGGTCATCCTCGAGACCCTCGTGGAGAAGCCGGAGGAGCGGGTCGTCCTCGCCGGCACCGCCAACCTGACTCGCTCGGTGACCGACTTCGCCGACTCGCTGCGTCCCGTCCTCGAGGCGCTCGAGGAGAACGTCGTGCTGCTGCGTCTGCTCGGTGAGGCCACCGACCCGTCGGCCATCAACGTGAGCATCGGCGGGGAGAACGCCTACGAGGGGCTGCGCTCGGCGGCGGTGGTGTCGACGGCATACGGCAGCGGGGAGCGGGCACTGGCGGGGTTGGGGGTGCTCGGCCCGACCCGCATGGACTACCCGGGCACCATGGGTGCGGTCCGAGCCGTCGCCCGTTACGTCGGCCAGATCCTGGCCGAGGGCTGAACCACTATCCGATCAGAGGTCTGATGCCGCGTCCCGACTACTACGCGATCCTCGGTGTGAGCCGCACCGCGTCCCCCGACGAGGTGAAGAAGGCCTACCGGAAGCTTGCGCGGCAGCACCACCCCGACGTCAACTCGTCGGACGACGCGGCGGAGCGGTTCAAGGAGATCAGCGCGGCCTACGACGTGCTGTCCGATCCGCAGAAGCGGGAGATCTACGACCTCGGGGGCGATCCGCTCGGCCCCTCCGGCGGTGCGGGCGCCGGCGGTTTCCAGGGCTTCGGCGGCCTCGGCGACATCATGGACGCGTTCTTCGGCACGGCCACCGGTCAGCGCGGCCCGCGTTCGCGGGTGCGGCCCGGCGCCGACGCGCTGATCCGCATCGATCTCGACCTGGCGGAGACGGCGTTCGGCACCAGCCGCGAGATCACCGTCGACACCGCCGTCCTGTGTCCCACCTGCAGCGGCGCCGGCACCGCGCCGGGCACCCACCCGGAGACGTGCCGGACCTGCCACGGGCGCGGTGACATCCAGCAGGTGCAGCGGTCGTTCCTCGGCCAGGTCGTCACGACCCGCCCCTGCTACGACTGCGGCGGCACCGGGCAGCGCATCTCGCACCCGTGCCCGGAGTGCGCGGCCGACGGGCGCGTGCGCAGCCGGCGCACGCTGACCGTCAAGGTGCCGGCCGGTGTCGACAACGGCATGCGGCTGCGGCTGTCCGGCGAGGGCGAGGTCGGGTCCGGGGGCGGCCCGCCCGGCGACCTGTACGTCGAGATCCGTGAGCGCCAGCACCCCGTCTTCACCCGTGAGGGCGACGACCTGCACTGCACGCTCACGTTGCCCATGACCGCCGCGGCGCTGGGCACCCAGGTCAAGCTCGAGACCCTCGACGGCGAGGAGAGCCTCGACATCCGACCGGGCACCCAACCCGGCACGGTGCTGACGTTGCGCGGGCGCGGGGTCACGCGGCTGTCGCGCAACGGCAGCCGCGGCGACCTGCACGCCCACATCGACGTGGCGGTGCCGACCAGGCTCGACGCCGAGCAGGAGGAGCTGCTGCGCACCCTGGCCCGGGTGCGCGGTGAGGAGCAGCCGGAGGCCATCGTGACCAGCAACGAGGGCGGCCTGTTCTCCAAGCTGCGCGACGCCTTCCGCTGAGCGGACCCTGACATGACGCCGCCGGTTTTCTGGTCGGCCGCGCTGGGCGACGTCGGTGACACCGTGCTGCTCGACGGCGCCGAGGGGCACCACGCCTCCGCCGTACGCCGGCTGCGGCCGGGAGAGCGACTCGACCTGGCCGACGGGGCGGGTGAAGTCGCCGAGTGCGTCGTGGTCGAGGCCGGCCGTGATGCGCTGACCTGCCGGGTCGTCCGGCGCCGGTGCGTGCCGGCGCCTCAACCGCGGTTGGTCGTGGTGCAGGCACTGGCCAAGGGCGGCCGGGACGAGGATGCCGTCGAAGCGATGACCGAGGTAGGCGTAGACGCGTTCGTGCCTTGGGAGGCGGCGCGGTCGGTGGCCCGCTGGAAGCGCGACCGGTGGACGTCGGTCGCCCGCGAGGCGGGAAAGCAGTCGCGGCGGGCGTGGTTCCCGCAGGTGTCGCCGCCGGCCTCGACGGCACACGTCCGCGAGCTGCTGGCCGGTGCCGCGCTGGGTGTCGTGCTGCACGAGGGGGCGGCCGAGCCGCTGGTCTCACTGCTGCCGCCGACGACGGGCGACGTCGTGCTGGTCGTGGGGCCCGAGGGCGGCATCACCGATGAGGAGCTCGAGGCGTTCTCTCTGGCCGGTGCGCAGACCTGCCGGCTCGGTTCGACGGTGCTGCGCACGTCGACCGCAGGCGTCGCGGCCGCTGCGGTGCTCAACGCCCGCAGCGGCCGCTGGGCCTGACCTACCAGCTGGGGGACTGACCGACTGCCCGCAGCTGCACGGTCTGCCCGGTGACGATCTCCACGTCGCCGGTGCCGGTGCCGATGATGACCGCTCCGTTGGTGGCGTCCATCCCGGTCACGCTCGGCGTGCCCGGGATCGCGAACACGGGCGTGAAGCTCGTCGGCGTGCAGGACGCGACGCTGATGCCCTCGCCGTTCTGCGCGGCGACCAGCAACGTC
>DASSKL010000039.1 GCA_035690485.1 Mycobacteriales bacterium
TGGTAGGTCGACTCGGGGTCCGGGGTGGTGACGCGCTGGTGCCCGCGCACCTGGGTGAAGGCACCGAGCAGCGCATCGGCCGTCGCGCCGACCTCGCGGAGCAGCGCCGCGGTCTCGCCGCCCTCCTTCGCGAGGCCGACGAGCAGGTGCTCGGTCGAGATGTAGTCGTCGCCCAGCGACCGCGCCTCGTCGGACGCGGCGTTGATGACCGCGGCCGACTGCCGCGACAGGTTGGGGCTCGCGACCGTCGAGCCGCTCGCGCTCGGCAACCGGCCGGCCAGCGCCTGCGCCTTGCTCTGCACGGTGTCGAGCGGGGCGCCGACCGCCTCGAGGAGCGGCCGGGCGGTGCCGTCGGCCTGGTCGAGCAGCGCCAGCAGGACGTGGACCGGCTCCACGGCCGGGTTGCCGGCGTTGCCGGCGGCCCGCACCGCGGCGGCCAGTGCCTCCTGGCTGCGGGTGGTGAGCTTGTAGTCCATGGGATTCGTCATTCCTGAGAGGTGGCTTCGCGGGAGGTCTAGCGGCGGGGCTGCGGCCGCCAGACGACGACGGCGCCCTGCCGGCCGGCGTCGGGCACCGGCACGAGGTCACGGCGGTACTTGCGCTCGACGTCGCCGGCCAGCCGGGTCGCCTCGCGCCGGCTGGCTTCGAGCTCGTCCTGCAGCTCGGCGATGCGGCGGCGCAGCGCCCGGACGTGGTTGTCGAGGTCGAGGATGCGCTTGACGCCGGCGAGGTTGACGCCCTCCTCCTGCGACAAGCGCTGCACCTCACGGAGCTGGGCGATGTCGCGGGCGGAGTAGCGACGGCCACGGCCGGGCGCACGGCCCGGTGACACAAGGCCGATCCGGTCGTACTGCCGAAGCGTCTGCGGGTGCATGCCGGACAGCTGCGCCGCGACCGAGATCACGAAGATCGGCGCGGTCTCGGCGACACCGTCAGGCAGCGGCACCCCGGGGACGTCAGCCACGGCCGGCCGCCCCGGTCAGGTCGGCCCGCGGGTCCTCGGGCTGCGCCGCGGCGTAGGCCTCCAGCGCCTGGCGTGCCTCGTCGGTGAGCTCCTGCGGCACGGCGACCTCGACGGTGACCAGCAGGTCGCCGCGTGCGCTGGTGTCGCCGGTCTTGGTGGCCGACCGCTTCGGGACGCCCTTGCCGCGCACCCGCAGCACCCGGCCGCTCGACGTGCCGGCGGGGATCTTCACGGTGACCGGCGCGCCTCCGAGCGTCGGCACCTTGACCGTCGCGCCGAGCGCCGCTTCGGGGAACGTCACGGGCACGGTAACCGTCAGGTGGTCGCCCTTGCGCCCGAAGACCTTGTCGGGCTGCACGTGCACCAGCACCAGCAGGTCACCTGCCGGGCCGCCACGCTCGCCCGGCTCGCCCTTGCCGCGCAGGCGGATCCGCTGGCCGTCGGCAACTCCTGCCGGGATGCGGACCTGCAAGGTCCGCTCGCTGATCGTCTGCCCGCCGCCGCCGCAGGTCGGGCACGGGTCGTCGACGAGCAACCCGCGGCCGCGGCACTCCCGACAGGGCTCGGAGAACGCGAACCCGCCGGCGCCGCGCGACACCACTCCGGTGCCGCTGCAGGTAGGGCAGACCCGCGGCGCCGTGCCCGGCCGAGCGCCGGTGCCGTTGCACGTCGTGCAGGAGTGCGGGCTGCGCAGCCGCAGCGGGACCGTGACCCCGGAGACCGCGTCGGCGAACGACAGCGTCGACTCCGCCTCCACGTCGGCACCCCGCCGCGGTGCGGCCGTACGCCGGCCACCGGTGAAGATGCCGCCGAAGATGTCGCCGAGCCCGCCGCCGGCACCGCCCGCCCCGCCACCGAACAGGTCCCCGAGGTCGAAGCCGCCGGCACCACCGGCGCCGCCGGGCACCCGGAACCCGCCGCGGGAGAACAGCGCGCGGGCCTCGTCGTACTCCTTGCGCTTGGTCTCGTCGGAGAGGACGGCGTAGGCCTCGGAGATCTCCTTGAACTTCTCCTCCGCCTTGGCGTCGCCCTTGTTGGCGTCGGGGTGGTACTGCCGCGCAAGCTTGCGGTAGGCCTTCTTGATCTCCGCGGCCGACGCGTCCTTGGGGACGCCGAGCGCGGCGTAGTAGTCCTTCTCGATGTAGTCGCGAGTGCTCATCCCGGCGTCCCTCCTCTCGTCCTGCTGGCCCTACTCGTCGTCGTCCTCGCTCGTCGGCGTCGCCGGCGCGGCCGGCTCGGGGTCGGCCACCGCGACGCGTGCCGGGCGGATCACCCGCTCGCCGATGCGGTAGCCGCGCTGCAGCACCTCGACGCAGGTCGTCTCGGTGACGTCCGGCGACAACCGGTGCATCAGCGCCTCGTGGACGGTCGGGTCGAACGGCTCGCCCGCCTCCCCGAACGCCTCCAGGCCGAGCTTGCTCAACGTGGCCTCGAGGCCCTCGGCGACCTTCTGGAAGCCGCCGACGAGCTCGCCGTGGGCTCGCGCCCGTTCGATGTCGTCGAGCACGGGCAGCAGGCCGATGAGCACGCTCGCCAGCGCCTGCTCCCCGACGGCGGCCCGGTCGCGGTCGACGCGACGCCGGTAGTTGGCGTAGTCGGCGCTGACGCGCTGCAGGTCGTCCGTGCGTTCGGCGAGCTGCCGCTCCAGGTCGGCAACCTGCAGCGCGGCCGGGCCGGTGGCCGCCCCCTCGTCGACGGCGGCCACCCCCTCATCCGTGCTCGGCGGGACCGGCACCCGCAACGTCCCGGTGTCGGGATCGATGCGGCGCCTGTCGGTCACGCGCGGGCGCTCCTCGTCCGGTTCGTCTGCGCCGTGGCCCGGATCCCGTCGATCTTTCGGGGTCCCCTCGGCGCGGGCGAAGCGCGCGGCGTCGTGGGGATGGCTCACGCCGCACCGCCCTCCCGGTCCTCGTCCACGATCTCGGCGTCGACGACGCCCTCGTCCTCTGCCGCACCGGCACTGTCGCCGGCCGCCCCGGCGCCCGCGGCGCCGCTGGACTGCGCATCGGCGTACATCGCCTGCCCGAGCTTCTGGCTGACCGTCGACAACCGCTCGGTCGCGGACCGGATCGCGGCGGCGTCGTCGCCCTCGAGCGACTTCTTCACGTCGGCGATCGCGGACTCGACCTCGCCCTTGACGTCGGCCGGGACCTTCTCGGCGTTGTCGGTGAGGAACTTCTCGGTCTGGTAGACGAGCGTGTCGGCGGTGTTGCGCGCCTCCGCGGCCTCGCGCCGCTGGCGGTCCTCCTCGGCGTGCGACTCGGCCTCGCGCATCATCCGCTCGATGTCGTCGCGCGGCAGTGCGGAACCGCCGGTGATCGTCATCGACTGCTCGCGGCCGGTGCCGAGATCCTTGGCGGAGACGTGCACGATGCCGTTGGCGTCGATGTCGAACGTCACCTCGATCTGCGGCACGCCGCGCGGTGCGGGCGGCAGCCCGGTCAGCTCGAACATGCCGAGCTTCTTGTTGTAGGCCGCGATCTCGCGCTCGCCCTGGAACACCTGGATCTGCACCGACGGCTGGTTGTCGTCGGCCGTGGTGAAGATCTCCGAACGCTTCGTCGGGATCGTGGTGTTGCGCTCGATGAGCTTGGTGAAGATGCCGCCCTTGGTCTCGATGCCGAGGCTCAGCGGGGTGACGTCGAGGAGCAGGACGTCCTTGACCTCGCCCTTGAGCACACCGGCCTGCAGGGCCGCGCCGACCGCGACGACCTCGTCGGGGTTGACGCCCTTGTTGGGCTCCTTGCCGCCGGTGAGCTCCTTGACCACGTCGACGACGGCCGGCATCCGGGTGGAGCCACCGACGAGCACGACGTGGTGGATGTCGGCGACGGCGATGCCGGCGTCCTTGACGGCCTGCTGGAACGGGCCCTTGCACCGCTCGAGCAGGTCGGCGGTCATCCGCTGGAACTCCGCGCGCGACAGGTTGACCTCGAGGTGCAGCGGGCCTTCCTGCGTCGCGGTGATGTAGGGCAGGTTGATCGTCGTCTCGGCGGAGCTGGACAGCTCGATCTTGGCCTTCTCCGCCGCCTCCCGCAGGCGCTGCAGGGCCATCTTGTCCTTGGACAGGTCGATGCCGTGGGCGTTCTTGAACGTCGTGACCAGGTGCTCGACGACGCGCTCGTCCCAGTCGTCGCCGCCGAGGC
Source organism: Mycobacteriales bacterium (assembly GCA_035690485.1). Classification (NCBI taxonomy): domain Bacteria; kingdom Bacillati; phylum Actinomycetota; class Actinomycetes; order Mycobacteriales; species Mycobacteriales bacterium. The sequence goes on from DASSKL010000039.1 coordinate 4,111, forward strand.
GGTTGTCGCCGCTGGTCGCCTTGACCTCGATGACACCCTCGCCGATCTCCAGCAGCGAGACGTCGAACGTGCCGCCGCCGAGGTCGAAGACGAGGATCGTCTGGTCGTTCTCCTTGTCGAGGCCGTAGGCCAGGGCCGCAGCCGTCGGC
>DASSKL010000040.1 GCA_035690485.1 Mycobacteriales bacterium
CGCCGTCCCCGCGACCGCACCCGGTGGGCTCATCGTGCGATCACTGTCCTCTCGCTGTAGTCCTCATCTCGTCATGCGGCTTCGAGAACTTGAGCGGAGCTTGTCCCGCTTTGGAGGCGTCTCGCCCGCCAAGCGACCCCGATCACGACGATGGCGACCAAACCGGTGACACCACTGATGCCGATCACGGTCGCGATTGGCAACGACTCGGCGATGCCCCCGGTCATCGCCACCACGAGGCCCTGGGCGGCGAACACACCGGTGCCGGTCACGCCGAAGGCCGCGGCACGCCGCTCGGGCGGGACGAGGGCGACGAACCACTCGTTCGCGGGGATCAGGCACGCGGCCCCGACGCCGGCGAGGATCCACAACGCGCCGGCGACCGCCAGCGGCGGGTTGGCGAACGTCGCAGCGACCAGCACCGACTGAGTGGCGGCGAGCGGCAGCAACGACCGACGCCGCGCCGACGTCGACAGCCACCGGGTAAGCCCGAGCGCCCCGATCGCCATCCCGGTCGGGAGCGCGGCCGTCATCAGACCGGCGGCAGAAGCCCCGCCGCCGTGGGCGTGCGCGTAGACGACCGCGAGCCCCTCCGGTGCCGCGGCGAAGCCGGCGACCGTCCACGCGAGCAAGGTGATGTAGCGGGTCGTCGGGTTGCCGAAGACCAGCCGTGCGCCCGAGCCGGCGTCGGCCACGAGCCGCAACCGGCCCACCGGCTTGTGCAGCGGCGAGCCCAGCGGCAGGCGCACGATCAGCGCCGCCGACACCAGGAAGGTCACCGCGTCGATCAGCAGCGCGCCGCGCGGGGTCACCAGCGCGACCAGCGCACCGCCGGCGCCGAAGCCGGCGACCTGCGTGACGTGCATCATCGCGGTGTTGAGCGACAGCCCGGCGGCGTACGACGCGTCGCCGAGCAGGTCCGGCAGCATCGCCGACTTTGCGGAGCGGAACGGGCACTCCAGCAGCGTCACGAGCAGAACCAGCCCGAACAGTGCGCCGAGCGGCATCCGGGGCGCTGCCATCGCGCCGACGAGGCCGGCCCGGATCAGGTCGCAGACCACCATGACGGTGCGACGCGGGTATCGGTCGGCGAGCGTGGAGAGCAGCGGCCCCCCGACCAGCCAGGGCAGGTAGGTGACGGCGTAGGAGGCGGCCGTCAGCGACGGGGAGTCGGTGCGCGCGAAGACGAGCAGCGCGAGCGCGATGCGCGCGATCTGGTCACCGGTGTTGCTGAGGGTGTCGGCGGTGAACAGCGCCCGGTAGGCGGGGATGCGCAACGCGTCGCCGTACGGCGTACGCCGTGGCTCGGGGCGGGCATGCCGCCCGCGCGTCCGTTGCATGGGGTCCCCGGGTGAAGCTGGACAGGTCGCGACAACTGTCGCAGAAATCACACTCGGAGATCATGATTTCGGCTGCTAATCGGCCGGATGGACGATGCCGCCCGCTGGGTAGGGTCGCGGGCATGACAGCAGGCACCCCCGCCGGCAGCTCGGGCCGCCCACACATCGTCGTTGTCGGCGGCGGCTACGTCGGCCTCTACACCGCGCTGCGGCTGCAGAACAAGCTGCGCCGGTCCGAGGCCTCGATCACCGTGATCGACCCGCGGTCCTACATGACCTACCAGCCGTTCCTGCCGGAGGCCGGGGCGGGCAACCTCGAGCCGCGGCACGTCGTCGTGCCGCTGCGCAAGGTGCTGCGCCGCTGCCAGGTCCTGGCCGGCTACGTGTCGAGCGTTGACCACGGCCGCAAGGTCGTGCGTTTCGTGCCGCACCAGGGGGAGGCCTGCGACGTCACCTACGACATCCTCGTCATGGCGGTCGGGTCGGTGGTGCGGACGCTGCCGATTCCCGGACTGAAGGACTGCGCGATCGGCTTCAAGACCGTCGAGGAGGCCATCTACCTGCGCAACCACGTGCTAGCCCGCCTCGACGTGGCCGCGTCGACGACCGATCAGGAGCTGCGTCGCAAGGCGCTGACGTTCGTCTTCGTCGGCGGCGGCTACGCCGGGGTCGAGGCGCTGGCCGAGCTCGAGGACATGGCGGTCTACGCGATGCGCTACTACGACGGGCTGCACCCGTCGGACATGCGCTGGGTCATGGTCGAGGCGACCGGCCGGATCCTGCCCGAGGTCTCCTGGGACATGGCCCGCTACACGGTGGACCGGCTGTCCGAGCGGCGCATCGAGGTGCTACTCAACACCAGGGTCAAATCGGTCGAGGGCGGTCGCGTCGTGCTCGACGACGGGCAGGAGTTCGACGCCGACACGATCGTCTGGACCGCGGGCGTGCGGCCCAACCCGCTCACCGAGCGCACCGATCTGCCCATCGACGACCGCAAGCGGATCCGGTGCACGGAGTTCCTCACCGTCGAGGGCGTCGACGACGCCTGGGCCGCCGGTGACTGCGCGGCCGTACCCGACCTGACGAAGGGCCCCGACGAGTACACCTCGCCGAGCGCCCAGCACGCCGTCCGGCAGGCGAAGCAGCTCGCGGCCAACATCGTCGCCAGCCTGCGCGGCGGGCGCCTCCAGCCCTACCAGCACGCCTACGCCGGATCCGTCGCGAGCTTGGGGCTGCACAAGGGCGTGGCCCAGGTCTACGGGATCAAGCTGCGCGGCTGGCCGGCCTGGGTGCTGCACCGCACCTACCACCTGGCGCGGGTGCCGACCTTCAACCGCAAGTCGCGGATCGCGGCCGACTGGACGCTCGCGCTGTTCTTCCAGCGCGAGATCGTGTCGCTCGGCGCGTTCGCGAACCCGCGGCGGGAGTTCGAGGAGGCCGCGTCGCCGAGCAACGGCGCCCCGACGGGCAACGGCGCCGCGCCGAAGAAGAAGGCCCCGGCCAAGGCCCGCTGATCTGCGTACCCTCGCGGTGTTGCCCGGGTGGTGGAATGGCAGACACCGGCGCCTTAAAAGCGCTTGGCCGCGAGGCCGTGCGGGTTCGAGTCCCGCCCCGGGCACTCAGTCCGCGGGCGCGTACTCCCGCAGCCGCTCGAGGATCGTCGTGAACACGTCGTCGACCTGTTGCCGGCCGTCGATCGTGGCCAGCACGCCGCGACCCTCGTAGTAGTTGATCAGCGGTTCGGTGCGCTCGTGGTAGACCTCGAGCCGGTGGCGGATCGTCAGCGCGTCGTCGTCGAGCCGGGCCTCCCCGCGCCCGAGCAGCCGGGTCAGCAGCTCGTCCTCCGGCACGTAGAGGTGCACGACCGCGTGGACGGTCGCGTCGGCCTCCTTCGCGATGTCGTACGCCGCGACCGCCTGGTGGATCGTGCGCGGGAAGCCGTCGAGCACGTAGCCGCCGTGACGGCTGGCCTCCAGGACCCGGTCGTGCACCAACCGCTCGACGATGTCGTCGGGCACGAGATCACCGGCGGCGACGATGTCCTTGACCTCCCGGCCGAGCGGCGTCCCCGCCGCGATCTCGGCCCGCAGCATCTCGCCGGTCGACAGGTGGGCCACCTCGAAGTGCTCGCCGAGTCGACGGGCCTGCGTGCCCTTGCCGGACCCGGGCGCTCCCAGCATGAGCAGTCGCACTGCGCGGCCTTCCACTCGACGGGGGATCGAGTCGATCGTAGGCGCCCGTCCCGTTCGCCGGTCAGCCGCTGTGGTCCGGCCCGGCGCGGGTGATGTCGATACGCAGCAGGACCCGGCGTTCACGCTCCATCGCGGCGCGGTAGTCGTCCCAGTCGTCGTGCTCGCCGGCCACCCGCCGGTAGTAGTCGACGAGCCCGTCCATCGCGGCCGGCAGCGAGACGATCTCTACGTTGCCCTCGATCGCGACCCACGGGCCGAAGAAGCGGTCGCTGAACCCGCACACCCAGGCCCGGGGATCCCGGCGTACGTTCTTCGTCTTCATCGCCGTCTCACGGGTGGAGACCACGACGTAGCCCTCGTCGTCGACGGCGCAGACGACGGGTGACATCTGGGGGGTGCCGTCCTGGCGCATCGTCGCCAGGACGGCCCGGTGGTTGCTGCGGAGATGCTCTCGGGCTGCCTCGGGCTCCATCAGCCGTTGCGCAGCGCGGAGCGGCGGCGATCGTGTTCGTGCACGATCGCCCGGGCGTATCCGTGGGGCAGCGCATGTTCGTCGCGCAGCCAGCTGACCCGTTCCTCGAACTTCAGCAGTGCCGGCCCGTCGTCGATCGCCTGGAACCATGCCGGCAGGTCGCGTCCGGTGACCTCCGGGATGCGGGCCAGCAGTGACTGGTGCGTGTCGTCGGATTGGGGCAGGGACATGAGCGCCTCCCAGGTCGCCAACGGTCGAGTGCTCAGACTCCCTCAGACCTCCGCCCGCGACAAGAGCCCAAAGACCCCGACCCACGCAGAAGGGGCCGGACCATCGGGCCCGACCCCTTCTGCCTACGCGGGTGCTTGATCAGCTGAGCCGCTCGAGGATCATGGCCATGCCCTGCCCGCCCCCGACGCACATGGTCTCGAGACCGAACTGCTTGTCGTGGGTCTGCAGCGAGTTGATCAACGTGGTCGCGATCCGCGCGCCGGTCATGCCGAACGGGTGCCCGACCGCGATCGCGCCGCCGTTGACGTTGAGCCGGTCGATGTCGATGCCCAGCTCCTTGTACGACGGGATGACCTGGGCGGCGAAGGCCTCGTTGATCTCGACCAGGTCGATGTCGTTGATCGACATGCCGGCGTGCTCGAGGGCCTGCTTGGTCGCCCCGATCGGGCCGAGACCCATGATCTCCGGGTTGAGGCCGGTGACCCCGGTCGCGACGATGCGGGCGAGCGGCGTGATGCCCAGCTCCCGCGCCTTGGTGTCGCTCATCACGATCACCGCGGCGGCCCCGTCGTTGAGCGGGCAGGCGTTGCCGGCCGTCACGGTGCCGTCGGGTCGGAACGCCGGCTTCAGCCCGGCCATCGCCTCGACGGTCACGCCCGCACGCGGGCTGTCGTCACGGTCGACGACGGTGCCGTCGGGAGTGGTCACCGGGGTGATCTCGCGGTCCCAGAAGCCGTTGGCCTGGGCCTTCTCGCAGAGGTTCTGGCTGCGCGCGCCGTACTCGTCCTGCTCCTCGCGGCTGATGCCCTTGAGCTGGGCGACGTTCTCCGCGGTCTGGCCCATCGCGATGTAGACGTCGGGCAGTCCCTGACCCTCGGCCCAGGCGTCGACGCCCTCGCCGGAGCGGCCGGCCGAGCGGGCCTGCGCGTCGGCGAAGCGCGGGTTGGTGGTGTCGGGCAGCGAGTCGCTGTTGCCCTTCATGAAGCGGCTGACCATCTCGACGCCGGCGCTGATGTAGGCGTCGCCCTCGCCTGCCTTGATCGCGTGGAACGCCATCCGGGTGGTCTGCAGGCTGGAGGAGCAGTAGCGGGTGATCGTCGTGCCGGGCAGGCCGGTGTAGCCCATGAGGACGGCGACGACGCGGCCCATGTTGTAGCCCTGCTCGCCGCCGGGCAGCCCGCAACCGAGGATCAGGTCGTCGATGTCGTCGACGTTGAGCTGGGGGACCTTGTCGAGCGCCGACTGGATGATCGTCGCGGCAAGGTCGTCAGGTCGCAGGTCCTTGAGCGATCCCTTGAAGGCACGCCCGATCGGCGAGCGGGCGGTTGAAACGATCACTGCCTCGGGCATGAGGCCTCCTTCGCGTCCACAGCTGTGGGCTGAGCCTACGCCGGAAGGCCTGCCGCCCGGTCGGGCCTGTCAGCGCGGGCGGCCGCGCAGGAACGCCCGTACCGCCTCGCGGGCCTGGTGCCGGATCTCGGGGCCGTGGGTGAACGCCGCCACCTCGAACTCGAGCTCCCCGAGCCGGGCTGCGGTCTCGCGCGACAGCTTCGCGTCGGTGCAGAAGACGGCCGCCGAGTAGCGCAGCCGCCGCACGTTGAAGATCGCGTCACCGGTGACGAGCACCCCGGTCGGCTCGTGCAGCAGGCTGACGTGGCCGGGCGTGTGACCGGGGGTGTGCACGATCCGCAGGCCCCCCGCCACGGGCAGCACGTCGCCGTCCGCCACCTCCTTCGACACCTCGGCGGCCGCGAACCCGCCGCCGGGCAGCCGGTTGAGCAGGCGGCCGAGCGGATGTGAGCGGTCGGACTTGGGCGCGGTGCCCGTGCGGACGTAGACCGCGTCGCGCTCGTGCACCACGACGTCGGCGCCGGTCGCGTCGACCACCGCGCGCAGGCCGCCCGCGTGGTCGCTGTGCGCGTGCGTCAGCACGATCCGGCGTACGTCCTCCGGTTTCTTGCCCATGGCCGCGAGCGCCGGCAGGAGCCGCTTGGGCGACGACTTGAGCCCGCAGTCGACCAACGTCACGCTGCCGTCGTCGTCGACGAAGGCGACCGTGTTGAGCAGGTCGGCGGGCGCGGTGGGGATCCGGTAGACACCGGTGGCCAGCTCGACGGCACTCATGCGGGGCCCCCGGGGCGTCGGGAGTGCCGCGTGCAACGTCGTGGGGTGTTCATGCGCGCGGATCGTAGTCCTAGGTCGCTTCTCTAGGCTTGTCCGCGTGGAGGTCTACGACTCGCTGATCGACCTGGTCGGCAACACCCCGCTGGTGCGCCTGTCCCGCGTGAGCGAGGGTTGCGCGGCTCAGGTGCTCGCCAAGGTCGAGTACTTCAACCCCGGTGGGTCGGTGAAGGACCGCATCGCGCTGCGGATGGTCGAGGAGGCCGAGAAGTCCGGGGCGCTGCAGCCGGGCGGCACGATCGTCGAGCCGACCAGCGGCAACACCGGCGTGGGGCTTGCGATCGTGGCCCAGCAGAAGGGCTACCACTGCATCTTCATCTGCCCCGACAAGGTGTCGGTCGACAAGATCAACGTGCTGAAGGCGTACGGCGCGGAGGTGGTCGTCTGCCCGACCGCGGTGGCGCCCGAGCACCCGGACTCCTACTACAACGTGTCGGACCGGCTGGCCCGGGAGACGCCCGGCGGCTGGAAGCCGGACCAGTACGCCAACGTCAACAACCCGCTGTCGCACTACGAGTCGACCGGGCCGGAGCTGTGGCGGCAGACCGACGGGCGGATCACGCACTTCGTCGCCGGCGTGGGCACTGGCGGCACGATCAGCGGCACCGGCCGCTACCTCAAGGAGGTGTCCGGCGGCCGGGTGCAGGTGATCGGCGCGGATCCCGAGGGCTCCGTCTACTCGGGCGGGACCGGCCGGCCCTACCTGGTGGAGGGCGTCGGCGAGGACTTCTGGCCGACGACCTACGACCCGTCGATCCCCGACCGGATCATCGCCGTCAGCGACCGCGACTCGTTCCTCATGACCCGCCGGCTCGCCCGTGAGGAGGGGCTGCTGGTCGGCGGTTCCTGCGGGATGGCGGTGGTGGCCGCGCTGGAGGTCGCCCGGTCGGCCGCGCCGGACGACGTCGTGGTCGTCCTGCTGCCGGACGGCGGCCGGGGCTACCTCTCCAAGATCTTCAACGACGACTGGATGGCCGACTACGGCTTCGTCGGCACGGCGAGTGACACGACCGTCCGCGACGTGCTCGCTCGCAAGGGCGGCGGGCTGCCGGAGTTCGTGCACGTGCACCCGAGCGACACCGTGCGCGAGGCGATCGACATCCTGCGGGAGTACGGCGTCTCGCAGATGCCGGTCGTCCGGCAGGAGCCGCCGGTGATGCTGGGCGAGGTCGCAGGTTCGGTGGTCGAGCGCGACCTGCTCGACGCCCTCTTCAACGGCACCGCGCACCTGGCCGACACCGTCGAGCGGCACATGTCACCGCCGCTGCCGATCATCGGCGCCGGCGAGCCGGTGGCCGCTGCGGTCTCGGCGCTGGAGAAGAGCGGCGCCTGTGTCGTGGTCGACGACGGCAAACCGACCGGCGTCGTGACCCGCCAGGACCTCCTGGGCTTCCTGGCGTCGTAGCCCTCCGGCCCTCAGGCGGTGGCGACACCCGTCGGGCAGGACAGACCCGTGCCGCCCAGCCTGCAGTAGCCGTTGGGCACCTTGTGCAAGTACTGCTGGTGGTAGTCCTCGGCGTAGTAGAACGGCCCCGCCGGGGCGATCTCCGTGGTGATGTCCCCGTAGCCCGCCGCGCGGAGCACCGGCGCGAAGGCGTCTCGCGACTCCTCGGCTGCGCGCTGCTGCGCTTCGTCGGCGGTGTAGATCGCCGAGCGGTACTGCGTGCCGATG